>JBLHRT010000193.1:0-5705 GCA_047626255.1 Candidatus Azotimanducaceae bacterium | reverse complement strand
GTCGATACGTCACGTCGACCCAGCAGTCGGAGGGAAAGATAATGTCCACACGAGTGATTGTTATATTATTTTTAGTCGGTGTGTTGGGCCTGCTTGGTGCCAATTCGATTTTTATCGTCAGCGAGCTTGAGCGTGCAGTACTGCTTGAGTTTGGACGTGTTGTGCGGGCCGATATTGAGCCCGGGCTACATCTCAAGAAGCCGTTCATCAACGAGGTACGAAAGTTCGACGGCAGGGTCCTGACCCTGGAAGCAAATCCTGAACGTTTCCTGACCTTGGAAAAAAAGGCGGTGATCGTCGATTCCTTCGCCAAGTTCAAGGTCAACGATGCTCAGCGTTTCTATACGGCGACCTCTGGTGATGAACGTCGCGCCGAGGCATTGCTTCGACAGCGTATCAACAACGGTCTGCGGAACGAAATCAGTAAGCGAAGTCTCCATGAAGTGGTTTCCGGTGAGCGTGATGAGCTGATGAATGTTCTTACCAAGCGTCTCGACGGCTTCGCACGTGAAGAGCTGGGCGTTGAAGTCGTCGATGTGCGAGTTAAGCAGATCGACTTGCCGCCGGAAGTCAGTCAGTCGGTTTACGCTCGAATGAACACCGAACGGGATATTGAAGCCCGTGAGCATCGTGCCCAAGGCCAAGAGCTGGCGGCGGGTATTCGAGCTGATGCGAGCAAGCAGCGTGAAGTGATCTTGGCAGAGGCTTATGCCGATGCTGAATCTCTTCGTGGTGATGGTGACGCGGGCGCTGCTGCGATGTATGCGTCAGCGTTCAGCCGGGATATCGAGTTTTACAAGTTCTATCGTAGTATGGCTGCGTACCAGCGTACGTTCGCGAATAAGGGCGACATCATGGTCATTGACCCGAACAGTGAGTTCTTCAAGTACCTCAAGAAGAGCAAGCAATAGGCAAAACGACGGTAAAGTTTAGGAGCCGGGAAGCAATTCCCGGTTTTTTTTTGAGCCGTACAAAGGTATCCAGCAGGTCTTTAATAGCCCTGCAGGATCTGCCAATTAGGACGAATGAGCATGTGGCATGATCTTGGCGTTGCCCTATGTCTGGTGTTGGTTATAGAAGGCATAATCCCATTCCTGTATCCTGCGCGCTGGAAATCCATGGTCGCCACCCTGGCGAGCATAGATGATAAAGCCATGCGCCTAGCCGGACTCGGCAGCATGCTGTTAGGAACGGGTTTGTTGTACTTGATAAAATAGTAGATCAAGCCGCAGATTGAGTAGCCGATTGAATAGAGGTATGCAATGAAGACCAGAGACCGCTGGCTGTTGCCGGATGGAGTAGACGAGGTATTACCGCCCCAGGCGCTGAATCTCGAACGCATCCGCCGTCGTCTGCTCGATATTTTTGCCGCCTGGGGATACGATTATGTGATTCCGCCGATGGTGGAGTTCTTGGAATCTCTGTTGACGGGCACGGGTCGGGACCTGGATCTTAAGACCTTCAAGATTACCGATCAAATGTCCGGTCGAATGCTGGGTATCCGCGCGGATATGACGTCCCAAGTTGCACGCATGGACGCTCATAGCCAGAATAAAGAAGGTGTGGCGCGATTCTGCTACGCCGGTACTGTGCTGCACGCCAAGCCGGACAACATGCTAGCTTCACGGACTCCCATCCGTGTCGGTGCCGAACTGTTTGGGGGCACCGGTAACCCTGCCGACCTTGAGATCGTCAGCTTGATGATCGAATCGTTGCAAGCTCTGGGTATGCCCGGGATATTGGTTGAGTTGGGTGACGTAGGTATATTTCGGCAGTTGATTCAGCAGTGCGCCATCTCCGAAGAAAACGAAGACTTGCTGTTCGATCTGGTCCAGAAAAAAGCCGCGGTCGAGTTGGCTGCGATGGTCGCGGGTCTTGATCTGGCGCCAGATCTCAAGCAGATCATTTTGGCGCTACCAAGTTTGTGTGGTAATCATGGTGTTATTGAACGCGGCCGGATAGTCTTTGCGGCCTATCCCGATATTCTCCAGCGTCTCGATAATTTGGCGGAGGTCGCGCTTGGTGTGGCTTCGCGCTTTGAGGGCTTGCCGGTTTATTACGACTTGAGTGAACTGCGCGGCTATAATTACCATACGGGCATTGTGTTTGCAGCCTATCTGGATGGCGCACGTCATCGCGTAGCTCAGGGTGGGCGCTATGACAGTATTGGGCGCCTGTTTGGTCGAGACCGTGGTGCCACGGGCTTTGATGTCGATCTTAAGACCGTGGCCAGATTTACAACGCTTGCACAGCACACCAAGCTTGTCGTAGTTGCAGAACCGGGTCAGGGCGCCGATGATACGTTGCGGTGGCACAAAATCCGAGAGCTGCGAGCGGCAGACTATATTGTTATTGAGTCTGGCCAGGCGACGGTGCCTCATGACTTTGTCTTGAAGTACCTCAATGGTGAGTGGCAACTTACCGAAACTAACTGATTTTAAAGATCGAGAAGCTGAACATGGGTAGTAACGTTGTAATCATTGGTACGCAGTGGGGTGACGAGGGTAAGGGTAAAGTGGTTGACCTGCTCACGGAGCGCGCGGCTGCGGTGGCTCGATTTCAGGGTGGGCATAATGCCGGCCATACGTTGGTGGTTAACGGCAAGAAGACGATCCTGCATCTTATCCCCTCGGGTATTCTGCACCCACAGGTTCAGTGCCTAATTGGTAATGGGGTCGTGTTATCCGTACCCGCGTTGTTTGAAGAAGTGAATATGCTTGAGGGGGCAGGCGTTAATGTCCGTGATCGTCTGATGGTGAGTCAGGGTTGTCCCTTGATTCTGCCGCATCATATTGCCCTTGATCAAATCCGCGAAACAGTCCGTGGTAACCAGAAAATTGGTACGACAGGCCGCGGTATTGGCCCAGCTTATGAGGATAAGGTTGCTCGTCGTGGTTTGCGGGTTAGCGATCTTTATCAACCTGAGCAGTTCCGTGCTTCGCTGGAAGAGATCATGGACTATCACAATTTTGTATTAACAAAATACTTCAATACCAAACCTGTCAGCATGGAAGAGAGCCTGGATGCGTCTCTGGCGTTGGCGGAGGAGTTGCGGCCCTTGGTAGGCGATGTCGTTGATCGTCTGGGTGAGCTGCATGGTGAGCGTGCTAATGTGCTGTTTGAGGGTGCTCAGGGCTCCCTGCTGGATATCGACCAAGGCACCTACCCGTTTGTCACCTCATCGAATACCACGGCGGGTGCCATCGGTAGCGGTTGTGGTATAGGGCCGCTGGATCTTGACTATATTCTTGGTATTACCAAAGCGTATACCACCCGAGTGGGCTCGGGCCCCTTCCCCACCGAGCTGTTTGATGATGTGGGCAAAGGTTTGGCCGCACGTGGTCATGAATTTGGTTCAACCACCGGCCGTCCACGACGCTGCGGTTGGTTCGATGCCTGGGCTTTAAAGCGGGCGATTCAGGTCAACAGCTTGTCTGGCCTATGCATCACCAAGTTGGATGTGCTCGATGGTATGGCGTCGGTTTCTATCTGTACTCACTACGATGAGACCGACCCGCAAAACCCACGGCCAGTCTATGAAGTGTTGCCAGGATGGCAGGAAAGCATTGTCGGCGTACAATCCCTGAACGCGCTGCCGGCTAATGCGCGCGCCTACCTGGATCGTATTGAAGAAATATGCGGCATCCCCATTGATATGATCTCAACCGGCCCAGATCGACGTGACACGATTATGCTCAGAGAGCTGTTTACTGATTAGTGGTCGGCGCTGGGGTCTTCGCAGGGCCCCGTCGCCAGGCGCGTGGTCAACGCTAGAGCTTTTGATATAGTGCGTTTGATAGAGTGCGCGGATATGCTCAATGCTGCTGGGATCGCAAGGACACGCGACTTTACAGCCGTTAGTCAGTATGATGCGCGTCGTTGGCTCGTGTCTAAGTGGGGTTTTAGACGCCATAAGGAGAAAGGCTGGCGAATGTCGCACAATTTATAAGGTGTTAAGTCATAAATATTGGATGCGCTAACATATCGAGTGCATTAACTTGAGCACACAACTCCTTGAGTAACCTATGACGCTTAAGGCCACATGATACGAAAAGCTTGCGAAAATCTCATCCACAACCACGATTTAACGAGATTATGGTGCCGAGGAGAGGACTTGAACCTCCACGCCCTTGCGAGCACTAGCACCTGAAGCTAGCGTGTCTACCAATTTCACCACCTCGGCAACGAGGCGCGCAAGATTACTAAGGCGCACCATTGCTGTCAATCATACTCTGGTATTGAATGATGAAAAAAGATCCATTTGAGCATCGCGAAGCTCGAAATTACGCGCAACCCATTGCCAGTCGCGAGTTTATTCTCGATTGCATGGAAAAAGAAGGCGAGCCCATGGGCTTTAAGCGCCTGACAGAAATTTTGGAGATAGAAGAAAATGCTGAGCGTGAAGCTCTGCAGCACAGGCTCAAGGCCATGGTGCGTGATGGCCAGTTGATGGTCGACCGGCGAAATATCTATGCCATCGCCAGCAAGATGGAATTGATAACAGGCAAGATCTCTGCCCACCCCGACGGGTATGGTTTTTTAGTGACCGCCAAGGGTGAAGAAGACGTGTTCCTTTCAGAGCGTCAGATGCGCCGTGTATTTCACGGTGATATGGCTCAGGTCAGAGTCAGTGGAAAAGATCGCCGTGGTCGCCTGCAAGGCGATATCGTTGAAGTGGTAGAGCGCAACACTGAGCAATTAGTGGGTCGTATCTTTCATGACGGCGATCTGTGCTTTGTTGAGCCGCTGAATAATCGGGTCAACACAGATATTCTTTTGCCAGGTGTAAAAGTTCATGAACAGCCGGAAGGCCAGATCGTGGTCGTCAATGTTCTGCAGCAGCCAACCGGTAAAGGCCATGTCACCGCTGAGATCAGAGAAGTGCTGGGTAGCCAGTTGACCCCTGATATGGAAGTGGGCATTGCTCTGCGAAACCATGATATTCCCGTCGATTGGCCCGAAGACGTTCTCGCGCTGGTCTCTGACATGCCCGATAAGGTATTGGACAAGGATTTAGTAGGTCGACAGGACTTGCGGGAATTGCCGTTTGTGACTATCGACGGTGAGGATGCGCGAGATTTCGATGACGCGGTTTACTGTCAGGCCCGCAGTCGCGGTGGTTGGCAACTCCGAGTAGCGATCGCTGATGTCGGGCACTACGTTGAAGTGGGCTCCATCCTCGATCAGGCCGCCCATGCACGGGGAACGTCCGTGTATTTCCCCCAGTATGTGGTGCCTATGCTGCCCGAAAAGTTGTCCAACGGCCTGTGTTCGCTGAATCCCTATGTGGATCGACTGGTGATCGTCTGCGATATGTTGATTTCTGCAGCCGGCCGCGTCAGCAGCTACAAGTTTTACGAAGCAGTTATCTGCTCCTCCGCGCGGCTCACCTATACGGAAGTCGCCCGCCTCATCAACTCACCGAGTGAGCCGTTCCAGAAGCCTGAGTTGGTAGGAGATGTGCTCGAATTGCAGAATCTCTACGACGTGCTGGTGGACATGCGCAAGCAGCGTGGTGCACTGGAGTTTGAGTCGACGGAATTGCAGTTCCTGTTCGATGACAAAGGCAGTGTCAACTCCATCACGCCCCGCAGTCGGAACATTGCTCACCGTATCATCGAAGAATGCATGTTATGCGCCAACGTCAGTGCTGCGCGCTTTATCGTCAAACACGGTAAGCCTGGTTTGTTTCGGGTGCATGAGCC
>JBLHRT010000192.1:0-5765 GCA_047626255.1 Candidatus Azotimanducaceae bacterium | reverse complement strand
GGGCATGATGAGGCGAAGTTGGATTTGTAGGAGGGTGCTTGTGATTTTTGTGAGGGGGGCTTGCGAGGTGTGCTTGCGAGGGGTGTTGCCGTCATCATGTCATTCAGCCATGGCGCCCGCTGCTCCGACCGTCCCTCCGGGATTCCCTCACTGCCTCATGAGCCCGAAAAGCGGGTCTCATTCGTTGCTCGGCGGTCTGCACAAATGCGGACTCCATGGCTGAACGACATGATGACTGCAACCCTTGAAGTTTTGCGGTGCCTTGAGAGTGGAACGTTCTGAATTTTTGAACCTCACCGAGGGCTATTGTTTGGCTCGAGTTTGAGTACTTTGCAAAATTGCCTAGCCGAATTTTCCAACGCGGGTGACAAGGTTTATCTTTATGCAGTTGTTGATTGAGTACTACCCATCGTGTTCGTTGTAGTCTTCAAGCACCACGATCTAACATCACAGTGTGTGAGACTGCAGCTCACGATGCTAAACAGCCCCCACTTGTCGTCCCCCCAACTTTTCGCGATACTCCCGCTACCAGTTCTAGCCCCTACGGGAGATTAATCATGCTGAAGCTCTATGATCATCCATTGTCGCCATATTCCCAGAAGGTCAAAATTGCCCTGTTAGAAAAAGGGCTCGAGTGCGACATCGTCCAGCCCGAGGCTTTTGGGACGGGGCAGGTGGCGGGAGAGTTTGCGCGGGCTAATCCCCGGGGCGAAGTGCCAACACTGGTTCATGATGATGTCTGCGTGCATGACTCGACAGTCATATTGGAGTACATCGAGGACGCGTGGCCGACACCCGCATTGCTGCCGGTTCAGCCCGCAGAACGTGCCCGGGTGCGGATGCTAGAGGATGTGATGGATACGCATTACGAGGCAATTATCTGGGGGCTGGCTGAAATCGCATATTTTGGTCGTGCGAGTGGGGAGCAAGGTGCGGCGATTACTGCGTTGGCTGGGGAGCAGCTAGGGCAGTGGAATGATTGGCTTGAGGGTCAGCTCGCAGAGCGCGCGTGGTTTAATGGTAGTGGCTTTGGCTGGGGTGATTTGGCGGTGGTACCCTGTGTGGCGAATGCCGAGAATTATGGGTTTAGCCCAAACAAGGGTTCAAATTTGGCGCGCTGGCTCGAGGCGGTTATGCAGGTGCCGAGTGTGGCGACGGTGATGGGGGTGGCGAAGGATAATGCCTTTGGCGGTGATAGTATGGACCTTAGCGGTGTACAGGCCGCGCTTGAGGCGGGTCTGTTCAAGCGACAGTATCGTGACCATCGGCTGGAGTGGATGATCAAGACGGCGGGGATACAGATTGTCGCTGAGGGGCTGGAGAAGCAAAATATTCGTTTTACGGGAGTTTTTGACTCGCCTTACTCACAATCAATTTGATAAGTGCTGCTGTCAGCAGGGCCGAGAGTGCTGACACCAGGCAGGTTTAGGCGATCATCTGATGTCGCTTAGTTTGCCGGAATCATTCAACAAAATAGTTTTTAAATCATTTACTTAAATTATCTCCTAGAAAGGATTTTCTTATGTCTGCTTTCGATTCCCAATTATCTATCTGTGGCGAATTCCGCCATCCACGTCAGATGCTCGACAACCAGACTTATGATGGTCATGTGTCTATTCATGACGACAAGATGGCGGCAGATCTTGGTTTCACCGGCGCGCCTATTGAGGGGCCAACGCATTTTAGTCTGTTCGTGCCGTTGCTGGCAGAGATCTTTGGTCAGGCATGGTTTGAGACTGGGTGTATTAGTGCGCATTACCAGACCATGGTGATTGAGGGTGAAGAAGTCAGGGCATTTGCCGCACGCCCAGCAGCGGGTGAGCGTATTACGCGTATTTGGGCTGAGAAGCGCGATGGTACTGCGGTACTGACAGGTACGGCGAGTATTGGACCGGATCACCCAACCTCTGAGTTAGATACGCGACGGGCGAAGTTGCGCCCCTCTGAGCAGTTGGTTATTTTGTGTGATTTACATGTCGGTCAAAAGGGCCTCGCGCCAGAGTCGGCTATCATGGGTTTTGAAGAGTCTATGGGTGATCTGTATCCGTTTTCGTTGAATGAAAAGCTGGAGCGCATTACTGAATTGTCGCCCTGGTACACGGCTGGGGCGGGTGATACGTCGCCTTGGGGACGGGCGATTATCCCGCTGGAGATGCTTAGTGTCCTCACCCAGTATTCTTCACGTGAGGCGGGTTACAAGATGAAGGGGCCGGCTGTAGGATTGTTTGCCGATCAGGAGATTAAGCTGATCAAGGGGCCGTTGTTTGTCAATCAGGCTTATCGGCTTGAGCGCGAGATAGTCTGTCTGAGTGAGAGTCGTCGGGTTGAGTCTAACTGGATCATGACCCGCGTGTATGATGTGGACACTAACGAGTTGCTGGCGGAGTGTCTGCTTAACTCGGCAACGTTGAAAGACTCTTATGCAAAATATGCTGAAGAAGCGGCTGCGTTGGGTAAGGTGATATAGGCGATCAAAATGTTTATGACGATCAAGATCCTCTAGACAGAACAAGCCAGTAGCAGATGCACTTTAATCAATTGTTGCCAGCCGATAGCGGGTCTCGACGATCGTTGAATGCTCGGACGTCAGTTGCCGCTATAGCCATTGCGCGTGATGAGTTTAATCCGGCGCTCGGTGAAGTCGCTATGAGATATCCACTGCCCGTCGCTCAGAAACCCCCAGTCACGGGTGGTGGGTCCTGTGAAGATCAGTGTCCAAGTATCGGGCAGCACCGCTGAAATATAGTGTAGATCGTCCGCTTTTTTCTCGTAAACATCGCCCGCCTGGCGCTCCACTAATCCTGTTGGCGTCATTTCTGTATAACCACCGTGAAGAATTATGGATTTAAACGTCCATGGATGATCGTGCAGTACGGGATAGTCTGGCGCCAATATGTGATGCAAGTATTGGTTTTCGTCTCTACCGCGGGGCTTGATGCACCAGCGGTGCAGGTAACCCACCAGTTCCATATCGGGTGCCCGTGACGGTTGGAAAACGCCTGCGCCTTCGAGTGACTGCGTGGTTGTTTGTGAGGCCATAAACGACTCTGGGTGTTGTAGGATTCTGATAGCTAGCAATTCGGTGGGGTATTTTCACCGTTAATGCCGCATAGATCAATCTGATGGGTGCTTGTTGTAATCACGAATATAATCACGGCTGTAATCACGGGAGCCGTTGAGGCAAATCAAAGGGCAGTCAGATGGGTATGGTAAAACCAGTGCATGTATATTCTGACGCTAGTTTTGCTGCTCTACTTGGCTTTCGTGTTGCTGCGGCGTGGGTTACAGGCGCGCAAGCCAATACTGATAGCGGCGGGGTTTTTGACCCTGATTGGCACATTGGGCGTGTTTGGCCTGATGAGCTTCTGGGGCGAATGGCTGTGGTTTGTCAATCTTGGCTATGAATCGCGATTTTGGACTCTGGTATTGGCGTACATTGGATCAGTGAGCCTGGGTGCTGCATTGGCGGGCACCTTGGGGTTCTGCCTAACACGGATAGCGGGTCTGCACCTACGCCGTGTGGTGACGCTAATCAGCGCTCTGGCTGGCATCGTCTGGGGCTTTAATTATTGCGGACTGCTGCTGCTCTATCTCAACGGCGCAACGACGGGCAGTATCGAGCCCATGCTGGGACAAGACACGGGCTTTTACTTGTTTACGTTGCCCCTACTCGACAGCCTGTTTTGGCTGGCCTTCACCGTGGCGCTGCTATCATTGACGGCGGCCTTGTTTGTCTGGGAGTTTGGCGGGTTGATACGCCTGCGCAATTTTGACGAAGCCCAGGGTCATCCATCGGTGCTGCCGTTGGCCAATGCTGGATTCGCGGGAGTACTGGCTCTGGGTATGTGGCTGGCGGTCTACCACTTGCTGTATTCCAGCTGGGGCGTGGTGCAGGGCCCCGGTTGGGTTGACGTGCACGTGCTTCGTCCAGCGCTGCTGAGTGCTGCCATCGGTTATGTGCTGGTGGGCCTGTTGCCGCTGATGCCGGCGTTTCGCGTAATGATTAGCGGTCACATAGGCGCGTATATCTCGACCCGTCGCCCTGCGGTGGCGTCCATGGCGGTGGTTTGGTCAGCTATTGCCCTGGCCAGTGGGTTGGTATTAGTCGTGGTACCGGTGGTGGTGCAATGGCTGGTGGTCAAGCCGAATGAAATCAGCTTCGAGAAGCCCTATATCGCCAACAATATTGCTTTCACTCGGGAGGGTTTCCTGCTCGACAAAATTGAGGCCAAGGCCTTTGTGCCAGCGACCGAGATCACTCGCGAGACCATCGACAATAACCAAAATTTGTTATCTGAAGTACGCATCTGGGATTGGCGTGCGCTGGATGCGGTGTATCGACAGTTTCAGGAGATTCGTTTGTACTATGAATTTGTCGACGTCGATATTGATCGTTACTGGCTGGGGAATCAATACCGGCAATTGATGGTCTCCGCGCGTGAGTTGGGGCAGCATAATCTCGCGCCCCAGAGCCAGACGTTCATCAACAAGCGATTTAAGTACACCCATGGCTATGGTTACACGGCGGCCGCTGTCAGTGACTTTACGGCACAGGGTTTGCCTGACTTGCTGGTCAAGGATATTCCCCCCGTGTCTCGTGTGGCGGAATTGGCCGTTACGCGACCTGAAATTTACTACGGTGAGCTGACAACTGAGGCCGCCATTGTCAATTCCCGCGAAGCTGAATTTGATTACCCAGGCGGCGATACGAATGTTTATACGAGGTATTCCGGCACCGGCGGTGTTGAGCTGAGTAGTTTCTGGCGTAAGTTACTCTTTAGCTGGAAGCTCGATGGCAGTGTGCTCCTATTCTCCAGTTATCCTACTGCGGAGAGTCGGGTGCAGTTTCACCGTCAGATATCTGAGCGCGTGCAGCGTCTTGCACCCTTTCTTACCTTTGATGCAGATCCCTATATTGTCGCCAGCGAAGGTCGTTTATTCTGGATCGTTGATGCCTACACGCAGTCTGATTATTATCCTTACAGTCAGGCGTTCGACAGCCGCTATGAAGGGCGTCCAACGGTGCGGAGCATGCATGGGGCCAACTATGTCAGGAACTCTGTCAAAGCTGTTGTAGATGCCTATAACGGGAGTGTCGATTTCTATGTCTTCGATGACGACGATGCGATTATTGCGTCGTGGCAGCGCGTTTTTCCTGGGCTGTTTAAGGCCAAGCAAGATATGCCTGTGGATTTGCGCCGACATGTTCGCTATCCCTCTGATTTTCTATTGGTGCAGGGGCTGCAGTATGCCCAATACCATATGTCTGACCCGGAGGTGTTTTACAACCAGGAAGATTTGTGGGTGCGGGCAACGGAAAGACACTATCGCAGCGTCGTGCCTGTTGAGCCTTACTATGTTATGTGGGAGTTGCCGGGCTCAGACCAGGCAGAGTTTGTCTTGATATTGCCGTTCACACCGAAAAACAAACAGGTATTGATTGGCTGGATAGCGGGGCTCTCTGACGGTGATAACTACGGGCGTTTTCTCGCCTACAATTTCCCCAAAGAGTCTCGTGTGCTAGGGCCGCAACAAGTCGAGAGCAAGATTGACCAAGATCCTTTTTTGTCAGGTCAGTTAACGCTCTGGGACCAACAGGGCTCGGAAGTCATACGCGGGAATGTGTTGGCGATACCTGTCGATAATGCGCTGTTGTATGTGGAGCCGATCTATTTACAGGCCGAGACAGCTGCCTATCCTGAATTACGGTTGGTGGCAGTGATGCATGGCGATCAGTTGAGTTATGCGGTGAGTTTTGAACAGGC
>JBLHRT010000191.1:0-5780 GCA_047626255.1 Candidatus Azotimanducaceae bacterium | reverse complement strand
TATCTGGGACAGTTTACTTGCAACATCTGGGACAGTTTACTTGTCTAATCTGTTCATTAATTACCTGTCCCTCAGAGAGTTAAGTAAGCTGTTCCAGGCTCCAAAGTAAATTGTCCCAGATTCCCAAAGTAAACTGTCC
This sequence comes from Candidatus Azotimanducaceae bacterium, assembly GCA_047626255.1. Classification (GTDB taxonomy): domain Bacteria; phylum Pseudomonadota; class Gammaproteobacteria; order Pseudomonadales; family Azotimanducaceae; genus UBA4582. The sequence continues at coordinate 5,641 of JBLHRT010000191.1, read as the reverse complement.
CAGATTCCAGATTCCAGATTCCCGAGAGCCCAGTTTAGTTTGTCGCTCTGGCGATATCGGAGCGCCTAACGAGCTTGCCCGGTAGCGCTCCGGTATGCTCGCCTTGGCGGAAGATCACTTCGCCGGCTTTAATCGTCGCGTCATAGCCTGCTGCACGCTGCACTAATCGTCGGCCGCCAGCGGGTAAATCGAAGATAGCTTCAGGTCTAAACAGTCGCATGGCTTCAAAATCAATAATATTGAGGTCAGCCATCCAACCTTCTTGTAAGCGACCTCGGTCGAACATGCCAAAGGCCTCCGCAGTATTTGACGTCAGGGCGCGGACGATAAATTCTAGCGTCATCTTGTCTCCTCTGGTCCGGTCGCGGCCCCAGTGGGTCATGATGAACGTAGGCATGCCGGCATCTGCTATTACGCCACAGTGGGCGCCGCCATCACTTAACCCGAACAACACATTCGGATGCTCAAGCAATTGCTTTTGCCAGTCGAGTGAAAATGCCTGATAGCCACCGAGAGGCTGGTAAAACAATTCTTTGCCGTCGTTGGCGACTAACAGGTCATACATGACTTCCATGGGTTCCATACCGCGAGCACGCGCGATACCGGCGATGCTGTCCTCGGCGTCGGGTTCATAGTTTGGGTTGTCACCCAGCGGAAACACCTGATTCATCAGTTGCCCTAAATTCTGCATGGGGCCGCTCGTGATCAGTGACTGCTCGGAAAGAATCTTGGCCTTAATGATTGGGTCGAGCATTTTGCTGACAAGATCATCATGGTCCAGGCCTGCCAGTTCTGCTTGATAGGATGGGTGGCCAACAAAAGCATGGAAGCTGGACTGCAAACCATGTAGCACACCTGTTGGTCGGCCTGCGGCCTGCGGCCTGATTTCACGGCCTTCCAGACGTGCCTGCTCGGCAAGCTTGTACATCTTGCCATTCTCGTAGGCTGGCGCAGTAGTGGCGATCAACGTGACCGTCAGGCCTGTTTGTTTTTGGAACTCGGTAACCCAGGCCCATTCTTCGTCTTCTCCGAGATGATCAGATACCAATTCGAACACAGCGTTGTTGAGCCCTTTCATGCCCAGCCCAAGGGCTAGCATTTCTTCATTACCCGAAAAGGTGCCGGGCATGTAAGCGCCTTTAACGTCCTTGTGTAGCAAGGTTTTGGAGCTTGAAAACCCTAGAGCGCCAGCCTCAACACCTTCGCGTACCAAGGCTGCCATCTGTGCCACTTCATCTTCGTTAGGTGCGTAATCTGTATTGCAGCGCTCGCCCATGACAAAAGCACGGACTGCGCCATGGGGTACCTGCGCGGCAACATCGATGGCGCGGGGAAAGGCAGCTAGCGCATCGAGATATTCAGGGAAGCTCTCCCACTGCCAATCGATGCCCTCGGCCAGCGCAGCGCCGGGAATATCTTCGACGCCTTCCATGAGTTGAATAAGGAAATCACGGTCTTGGGGTTTAACAGGGGCAAAGCCTACGCCGCAATTGCCCATGACCACTGTAGTAACACCATGCCAGCTAGAAGGTGCCAGGATCGGGTCCCAGGTGGCCTGGCCATCATAGTGCGTGTGGATATCAACCCAGCCCGGGGTTATCAGCTTGCCGTGGGCGTTGATCTCTTCCTTAGCACTACCTTTTATATCGCCAATTTTTGCTATTTTTCCGTTTTCAATGGCTATATCAGCGACATAACGCGCGTCGCCAGAGCCATCGATGATGGTGCCGCCACGAATAATTAGATCAAACATGTGCATGCCCTATTTATTATCATTCTTATCGGATTTCGTGACGTGAGGCGGGGTCGGAGTGCCTTGATGTTTGTACAGCAGTCCGCTGCTGTACAAAATGAATGCACTCCGACCCCTGGTCTTACGACCTTGTTACTCCAGCTTAGTCGCGCAGTGTTACTGGCAGATCTGTAATGCCGTGCACAAAGCTTGAGTGCAGCAGTGTTGGATCGCCCGTCACTTCAACTTTCGAGAAACGTTTCTGGATCTCTTCCCACATCACGCGTAGCTGCATCTCTGCCAGGCGGTTACCCACGCAACGATGCACACCATAGCCAAAGGCTGTATGAGTGCGGGGATTAGCTCGGTCGATAATGAACTTGTCGGCTTCCTCGATATAGTCTTCGTCGCGGTTGCCCGAGATATACCACATAGCCAGTCGATCACCCTTCTTGATCTGTTTGCCACCCAAGGTAGTATCTTCCAGTGCGGTGCGCGCCATATGCGCCAGAGGCGTTTGCCAGCGGATGATTTCAGATACCATCTTTGGAATCAGGCTAGGGTTTTGCAGCAGTTTCTCGTACTCGCGGGGATTTTGGTTCAACGCCAGAACACCACCTGAAATAGAATTACGCGTGGTGTCATTGCCACCGACGATGAGCAAGATAATGTTGCCCAGCAATTCCTGAGGTGACATGTTGTTGGTAGAAGGGTCGTGAGCCAGCATAGATATCAGGTCGAATTTGGGTGGCTCTTTTTTACGCTGCTCGTAGAATTCTGTGAAGTAGGCCAGACATTCAAACAGCACCTGAAAACCTTCTTGTGGTGTGTCGAACAGGTCAGGGTCACCCAGCGACTGAACTGTGTCGGACCAGTAAACTAGCTTCAGGCGATCTTCTTGCGGTACATCGAACAATGTCGCCAGCATCTGTCCGGTGAGTTCTACCGATACATGTTTTACCCAGTTGAATTCTTCATTGCGGGGCAGGCCATCGAGAATCACGCCGATGCGCTCGCGAATCAGAGGTTCTAGGTCAGCAAGGTTGCGTGGGATAAACATGGGGGTAACCACTTTGCGCTGTGCGTCATGCTTGGGTGGGTCCATGGCGATAAACATGGGTAGTGCGAAATCGTCGTCGTCTTCCCGGGTAATGCCGCCCAGAGTGATACCGCCCAGACGCGCTTGTGATGAAAACACATCGTGCTTCTTGTCCACTTCCATGATGTCTTCGTATTTGGTCACAGACCAGTAAGGGCCAACGGTGCTTTCTTTGTGAAAGTGTACAGGGTCTTCTTTGCGCAGCCGTGCAAAGTGCTCCCACATAGTGTCGCTGGAGAACAAGGCAGGATTCGAAGGATCAAGGGCGTCGAGTGGAATCTTGTTGACGTCAAAGTGTGGGTCAATGGCAAAGGCAGCGGCCATCTCTTTGTTGGGGATGTCTAATTCGCCATTTGCTTGCCGAGCCATCAGGGACTCGCGGACTTCGTTGTTCTGGTCAAGATACTGTACGCTCATTATTCTCTCCGGTTTATGTGCAATGCTTGTTTAGCCGTTCGCTTTGTTCTTGTCGGATCTTAAACGGCGTTTATATGGCTCGTATCCTAAAAGTCTGGCTTGCCTAGTTCAAGAGGCTATTCATTCCCGTGATATCGGAGCTGTAGAGAGCCCATGTATGATTCACCCCGGTTGTCGTTGAAATGCCCAAGGTAATTCGCTGTCTTCAAAAATGTTCATTGTGGGCGGGTAGGGGGCCGGGTCATCTAGGCTACCTACGGTGACGTCAACAATGTCAGGATGTGCGGTATTGACGCACGCAACATGGGTACCACAATGGTTGCAGAAGTAGCGTGTGCCGTCGGCCGAGGAGGCCAGTTGCGTGGGCGCCGCAGCGGTGTATTGAAACTCCGACTTGGGCACCACCAGCCAAGTCACAAAGGGTGCCGCCTGGGCTCGCCGACACATGTTGCAGTGGCAGTTCGCCGACAGAAACTTGCCCGGGTTAATGGCGTACCGTATGCGTTGACAAAAACATCCGCCTTCTATCATGGGAGCCCCTCCGGGGCTTAACTATAGGTTACACCGGTCATTGATTCTGACAGGTCCCACAGCCTCTCGGCGGCGGCTTTGTCTCTGGCCTGCAAGGCAATGGCGGCTTTGCCGGCGTAGCGTGCAGTCTCGCCGCGCAGGTTTGGACCGAAGTACTCGCCGCCGTGAAGTCCGTGGCGGGTGGCCGCCATGAGTGTTGGCAGAGCGCCCTCAGCGGCGGAGTTAAAAAACGGCTGCATAAGAGGCATGGCCGAATTGACCCAGTCGGGCAGATAGCGCGCCAACGACGTATCCGCGATACCCGGATGGCAGCCAGTAACGATGGTATGGGTGGCTTCATCGCTCAAGCGCTGCTGCAATGCCAGAGTGAATAACATGTTCCCCAGCTTGCTCATGGCATAACGGGTCATCGCGTCGTAGCTGCGCTCAGCGTTGATGTCATCGAAATCAATTTTACCCATGTGATGCGCCAGACTACTGACATTAACGATGCGACTGTCAGGTTGCGCGCGCAATGTGTCGAGCAGTAGCCCCGTGAGGGCAAAATGGCCTAAATGATTGACCCCAAATTGCAGCTCAAAGCCATCTTCAGTCAGGGTTTTGGGCGGCACCATCACGCCTGCATTGTTAATGAGTACATCGAGCTGCGGCAGGGCGTTCACCTGCTCGGCGGCGGCCCGTACGCTAATCAGGCTGGCTAAATCCAGTGGTACCCAGGCGAGATCGGCATCAATGTGCACGGCCTTGATACGATCGATAGCATCTAATGCCTTGGTCTCGTCGCGGCAGCCCAGCAACACCTGCGCGCCTTTGCCGGCCAACACACGCGCGGCCTCGAAGCCGATGCCTGCGTTGGCGCCTGTGATAAGGATCGTTCGACCGGTTTGGTCGGGGACATCCTGCTCTTTATAGAAAGGCATGGGGTGGATACCTGTGCTAAATCTATGGGGAGGGTAAAGTTAGACAATGCCATGAGTTATGACACTGACACGGCCTTGAACATAATCACTATTCGGTTTGTAGTCAAGCCGCACAGCGAGCTGCACTGTCAGCGTTGCAGGGCGTGTGTCCTTTGTGTTGCTCTGCAACAAAGCTCGCGGTTGTACGCGTACTGGTGCTGATAGCAATTGACAGTTTCATCATCGGGCAATGACAATGGCCCGCTCATGTCAGTTGGTAAGGAGCACCCTTGGCAAAGAATCGCTGGATATCCGACCTACATTGGGTTCGAACTGGACAGCAAACACGCAGTCAAAAAACCCAGGCCCTATTGCTGGATGCCGCCGCGACCTTGTTTTCCGAGCAGGGCGTGGAAGCGACGGCCGTGGTTGATGTGGCCAAGCTCGCAGGTTGCTCTGTGGGCGCGCTGTATCATCATTTTCGTGATAAGCAGACGCTGGTCTACGCCCTGTTTGATCACTACACCGAAGACGCCCGCAACGTCACTGCTGAGGCTACCAATCCGGCTCGCTGGGAGGGTGCCTCTATTGTCGATATTCTGGGGGGTTACCTAGAGTTTATCCTGCTCAATGCCAGCGAGATCATGCACGTCAAGCGCGCCATCACTGATGCCTCCCGCAATAACCCCGCCATGAGCCAGCATATGGCTGACCTGCAGGCTGAGTTGGACGCCGCGTTGACGCGCTTACTGCTGGCCCGCAAGGACGAAATTGGACATCCACAGCCCACGCTTGCCATTGGTTTTGTACTGGACCAGTTCAGCGCCATGTTACGTGCCCGCAAAGACAAGGCCGTGACGCCCACACGCTTGATGAAGCGAGCGGACAAGGTGTTTATAGATCAATGTCTGTATTCAGCTGAGCAGTATCTGAAAGTAGGTCGGGCCGCGTAGGTCGGGCCGC
>JBLHRT010000190.1:0-5815 GCA_047626255.1 Candidatus Azotimanducaceae bacterium | reverse complement strand
GCGAATATGCCTAAGCCGGAACGTGTGGAGGTGCCCGCATGAACAATTTCATCGAGAAAAACATCGGTGTGATGATGCTACTGATATTGATTGCTGTCAGCTTTGGTGGGATCGTCGAGATTATTCCGTTAATGAACCAGAGCGTTGTCACCGAACCTATCAAGGGGCTCAAGCCCCTGACACCGTTGCAGCTGGCGGGCAGAGATATCTATATTCGTGAGGGCTGCCATGTCTGTCACTCGCAGATGATTCGGCCTCTGCGTTCCGAGGTCGAGCGTTACGGGCATTACACCGTGGCAGGCGAGTTGGTATACAACCATCCCTTCTTGTTTGGTTCCAAGCGTACCGGGCCAGATCTGGCTAGGGTTGGTGGACTCTACAGTGATGGTTGGCACCGAGCCCACCTGTATGACCCCCGTTCCGTGGTACCCGAATCGAATATGCCGGGATTCACATGGTTATTTGAAACCCCAGTGGATGCACAAGTACTGCCAGCTAAGCTGACGGCATTGCGGCGTGTCGGCGTGCCCTATACCGATGTTGATATTGCCGGGGCTGCTGACGGCCTTGAAGGCAAGACCGAGGCGGATGCCTTAATAGCCTACCTGCAACAGCTAGGCATCCTGATCAAGGAGCGAAGATAATCATGGATATGAGTGACCTTCGTGGTCTGGCGACTGTTCTATGCGCCCTAGCTTTCGCGGCGGTTGTCTGGTGGGCCTACACGCCGTCGCGCAAAAGTGATTTTGATTCCGCCGCGACCCTTCCTTTCGATGACGAGGATTTGAACCATGAGTAGTGCTTTTAGCGCTTTTGTGATCCTCGGATCCCTAGGTTCATTGTTGCTCTTTTTCTTGATTCTACAGATGAATCGTACCGGTAATAAGCCGGGTCAGACTACGGGTCATAGCTATGATGGTATTGAGGAGTACGACAACCCATTACCGTCTTGGTGGTACTGGGGTTTTATTCTAACGATTGTATATGGTCTTGGCTATCTGGCCTATTACCCGGGCCTTGGCAACTTCCCCGGTCTATCTGGCTGGACGCAAGTCGGCCAACTCGAAGCGGAACAAGCCTTGGCGAATGAACGTTACGGGCCAATTTTCGCTCAGTATCGAGAGGTGCCGCTGGCTCAATTGGCAACGGATACTGTCGCTATGAAAATGGGGCGGCGCCTGTTCAGTAACAACTGCGCCGTGTGTCACGGCAGTGCGGCAACAGGCAGTTTTGGTTTTCCCAACTTGACCGACGAAGAATGGATTTGGGGTGGTGATGCCGCCGCCATTGAGGCGACGATTCTACACGGTCGTAACGCTGCCATGCCTGCCTGGCAGAATGTGATGGGTGATCAGGGTGTCAAAGCAGTCACGGAGCAGGTTTTGAGGCTAGCTGGACGTGAGGTAGATATGGCGCTGGCGGATGAAGGTAAAGTGCACTTCGGGATGTATTGCGCCGTTTGTCACGGTGCCGACGCCACAGGGCAGGTGTTGTTTGGTGCCCCGAATCTGACGAATGATATTTGGCTTTATGGTCATTCGAGGATGCGTATTGAGCAGGTGATCAAGCATGGTAGAAACGGCATGATGCCTGCTTTTGATGCCAGGCTCGGCGCCGACAAGGTCCACATCTTGGCAGCCTATGTGCAAAGTCTGAAGAAAAAATGACCATGCGAGAGCGCCTCGATGACTACGCGAGAACAAGACGTGGCTGACAATAGCCCTGAGAAAATTAATGCTGTGACGGTGCAAGACGATCTCGATTCTCGAGTTCATAATCTGTACGAAAAGCGCGAGAAAATATTCACGCGCAGTATCGAAGGCTTTTATCAGAATATTCGCCTATTCACCGGTTGGCCGTTATTACTGGGTTATTTTCTACTGCCGTGGTTGACGCTCGACAACCGGCCGGCCATCTTGTTTGACCTGCCCGCCCGTCAATTTCATATTTTATGGCTGACGTTCTGGCCCCAGGACTTTGGTTATCTGTCTTGGGGACTGATGATAGCGGCATTTTTGCTGTTTTTTATTACGACCTTGCTCGGTCGAGTTTGGTGTGGTTATACCTGCCCGCAAACGGTCTGGACGGCGATATTTATGTGGGCGGAGCAAGTGGCCGAGGGTGAGCGGCACCAGCGTATTAATTTAGAGCAAGCGCCTTGGTCGCTTCAAAAACTTGCAAAGCGCGTATTGAAACATGGCATGTGGATGGGCTTTGCCGCCCTAACGGGTATCACTTTTGTGGCTTATTTTTACGATGTCCGAGAGCTTTTGGTCGACGCATACCACTGGCGGTTGCCGGAAGAAGCGTTGTTTTGGGTGGGATTTTTTACGTTGGCGACCTACATCAATGCTGGCTGGATGCGAGAACAGGTCTGTTTGTATATGTGTCCCTATGCGCGTTTCCAATCAGCGATGTTTGACAAGGACACCTTAATCGTTAGTTACGATGCCAGTCGAGGTGAGGCGCGGGGTCCACGTAAACGTCGTGTTGAGCCGGCAACGCTGGGTCTGGGTGACTGTATTGATTGTTCCCTGTGTGTGCAGGTTTGTCCGACCGGTATCGATATACGTGACGGACTGCAGTACGAGTGTATTAACTGTGCTTACTGTATTGACGCTTGTGACTCGATCATGGGCAAAATGGGTTATGACGCGGGGCTTATTGCCTACACCACTGAGCATCAACAGGCGGGTCTGGGTTGGACGTGGAGGCGTCCTAAGCTGCTGGGGTACGGTATGGCAGTTATGGTGATGATATCGCTATTTGCCTACAGTCTCTATAGCCGAGTGCCGCTTGGGCTTGATGTGATGCGCAATCGTGGTGAGCTCTATCAGGAGGTCTCTGGGGGGCTGATTCGCAACACTTACTCGGTAAAAATTCTTAATATGGGTCGGCAAGATCATGAAATGCTGTTGGCTGTCTCTGGTCTGCCTGAGCCTCGTCTAGTGCCAGACGATATCGTTTGGGTGCGGGCAGGAGAAATCTATGAGCTTTCTGTGGACGTGCTAGTTGACCCGGATTTGCTGTCGGCGGTGAACACCACGATTGAGTTTGAGGTAACCACCGTGGATCAACAATGGCAGGCCGGTAGCGAGAGTCGTTATCTTGGACCCTTGCCCGTGGGAATCTATTAATATGTCAGTGCTGCCAATCACCGTGCTCGCCGATGAGCAGAGCTTGCCCTGGTATCAATATCGCTGGCCCTGGGTGTTGCTGGCCATTCCGATGTCTGCCGTGGCCTTCGGGATTGTCATGATCTCCACCGCCCTGCTTTACCCAGACGACCTTGTCGTAGATAACTATTACAAGGAGGGTATGGCGATCAATCGCACGCTTTTGATGGATGCTAAAGCCGTGGCTTTGGGCGTGACAGCCGTCATCGACGTTCGTCCTGGTGGGATAGTCACGTTAGCCCTTGCCGGTGCATCTGACGCTGTCGTGACGGCGTCGCTGTTCCACGTAACCGACCGCGCGAAGGATCAGTTTGTTGTGCTATACCCTGAGATAGATAGCCCCGAAATAGACAGCCCTGAGATATATAGCCCCGAAATAGACAGCCCTGATGTTGATAACCCTAGTACAAACGCGAATGTCTCTCAGCAAACACAGAGCTACACAGGTCAGGATACATCCATGGCGACATCTCTGAGTTCGCCTGGAATTTGGTACCTGGAGTTGCGCGGTAGTGAACAGCCTTGGCGAGTGCGGCAGCGCATTCAGACGCCGATACACGTCTTAGAAATCACACCACGATGAATGCCTCTGACGCCACTCGACTCAATGCCACTGAACGGTTGGTTAGTGCTGACGATCTGGGTCAGGAGTCTGCGCCAAGTGCGCTGACACAAGCGCGTCGATTGGACTTCTCTGACAGTCTGACCACCGATGGCAAGGTCACGCGCTTATCGATGCGTGTGCCTGATATTCGCTGTGCCGCCTGCTCGTTGCATATAGAGCGCCACTTGGGGCAACTGTCCCAAGTCGTCTCAGTGGCAACCAATCTAGCTGACAAGCGTGTCGTTGTGGATTTTGTGAGCCACGACGCCGCGGTGCGCAATCCGGATAGCGCGTTACCGGGGGATGATTTTATCGCCTTCGTCGAGGCCGTTGAATCTCTCGGCTTCACGCCTGTGCCCGATCGCCTTAACCTGGCGCAAGCGGCTATTTCCCTAGAACGAAAATCCATGCTGGGTCGCCTCGGGGTAGCAGGCATCGGGATGATGCAGGTCATGATGTTTGCGTTCACTGGCTACCTGGCTGGTCCTGCCGGTATCGAGCCGGCCTATGAAGGGTTGATGCGTTGGTCCTCGCTGCTCATTGCCACGCCGATTGCTGCGTACAGTGCTATGCCGTTTTATAGGGGCGCCTGGCGGGATCTGCGGCATCGCCAACTGGGTATGGATGTACCGATAGCCATGGCTATTCTGGCAGCCTATGGATTGAGTGCTGCCAACACGTTATTGCACCAAGATGCCGTTTACTTTGACTCGGTCACCATGTTTACTTTTTTGTTATTGCTGGGTCGTTATATTGAATTAGGATCGCGCCAGAAGTATCAGCTTAGTCAAAACTTGAATGACCATTTGCTACCCACCACTGTGTTGGTTGAGCCTGCCGACGCAAGCGCGACTGACGAGGCGAACAAAGAGGGCCAAATCGTCGCGCTGAATGCGATCACCGTGGGGGCGATAGTGCGGGTGTCTGCAGAATCGGTGATTCCTGTCGATGGTATCGTATTGTCGGGTACCAGTACGGTGAGTGAAGCTGCGTTCACAGGAGAGAGCCTAAGCCTCGCCAAGTTACCCGGCATGCCTGTGCTTGCCGGCTCGCAGAATCTTGATGCGGAGCTGCTGATAGAGTGTACCGCCGTCTATAACGATTTTGTGCTGAGTCGAATCTCAGCCCTGTACCGTCAGTCAAGTTTGTATAAGCCGCGTTTTGCGCTGATCGCTGATCGAATAGCGCGTTACTTTGTCGGCTTCATTTTACTTGTCACCTTGGGTAGCGCTGTCTACTGGCTGCAAGCGGGGTCCTCTGAGTGGTTCAGTATTGCCTTGTCAGTATTGGTGGTTTCTTGTCCTTGTGCCCTGTCTCTGGCCACGCCTGTGGCTTACACGGTTGCCATCTCGGCTTTACGCCAGACCGGAGTGGTGGTGCGCCACGGTGCGTTGCTGGAGCGTCTGGCCGAGGTCGATGAGATGATTCTCGACAAGACTGGGACCCTGACGACAGGTACGATCACACTGGTGCAGGTTCACCTGCTTGCCTCTGAGCTCAGTGTCGGCGACGCCCGAGCTATTGCCGCTGCGCTGGAGCGGGGCTCTCGGCATCCTATTGCGCACGCATTCCAGACAGAGAGTGAAGTTCGTGCTAGCGATATCACTATCAATCCGGGCGAAGGCGTCAGCGGTATTGTTGATGGTCAACGCTACTGGCTCGGTCGCGCAGACTATGCGGGCAGTCCTGGTCTTTGTCCGCCCAGTGATGCTGGAATTTGGGTGTTGCTGGGTGCAGACCAGCCGCTGGCGTGGTTTCAGCTCAATGATCAGCCACGCCCAGAGGCCGAAGCTGTTGTGCAGCGATTGTGGTCGGCGGGGCTTCATCTGTCGATACTGACGGGTGATGCTATTGGTGAGGCTCGGCGTCTTGGTGAGATGCTGGGTATTGAAGAGGTACATGCGAGCATGAAGCCTGACGCTAAAGTCAGTGTGGTTCGCCAACGACAAAATCAAGGCGCGAGAGTGGTGATGGTGGGAGATGGCATCAATGACGCGGCAGCTATGGCCTCGGCGTATGCATCTGTTGCCGTAAG
>JBLHRT010000189.1:0-5825 GCA_047626255.1 Candidatus Azotimanducaceae bacterium | reverse complement strand
GCTCGGCGCCTCACTCGCACTTCTCATGCCCATTAGAGATAGTCAGGGCTCACTATCAACACCACGCTCAAGTACAACATTTGCCCATGGCGTGGCCAGCGGCGACCCAGACCAGTCCAGTGTTGTGCTGTGGACTCGCGTCAGCGGTGCCCAGGCACCGGTAATCTGTCTTTGGCAAGTCGCAGCTGACGCCTGCTTTAGGCACATTGTCGCCCGCGGGTTCGTCCAAACTGACCACACAATAGACTACACGGTCAAAATCACCGTGGAGGATCTCAAGCCGGGAATTCAATATTTCTATCGCTTTGAGACGCAAGACAGCCAGTCACCCACGGGCCGCACCAGAACCTTGCCAGCGGGACACGTTGAGAGCCTAACGCTAGCGGTGGTCACATGCTCCAACTACACCTTCGGCTACTTCAACGCCTACGAGGTCATTGCGACGGATGAGCGCGTTGACCTAGTTGTTCATCTTGGCGATTATATTTATGAACACGGTACAGCGGGCTATGGTGGTCATGTGGGCGAGCGAATCGGCCGCGCCCATGAACCGAGCCACGAGATTACCACCCTCGCTGACTATCGAAGCCGACATGCACAGTACAAATCGGACATCTGTTCACAAGCCATGCATGCACAACATCCAATAGTCGTTATTTGGGATGACCATGAGTCTGCTAACAATCCCTGGATGAAGGGTGCAAGCAATCATCAGGCCGTGGATGGCGACTGGGCGACACGCAGAGAAGCGTCACTACAGGCCTATTACGAGTGGCTACCCATCAGAGAACCCCAGACGGGCGATACTCCCGCGGAGTACTGGCGCCATTATAAATTCGGCGACCTTGCCAGCCTTATCACGCTCGAAAGCCGACACACCGGCCGTAGCCAACAGATAGCCTACAAAGACCACATCGCTAACCTGCAGACTACAGATCAGGCTCAGCATTTCCTGGAGACGGTGGTTAATGACCCTCGCCGCAACATGCTATCGAGCAAAATGGAAAGCTTCCTGGCGACTGAAATTCAAGAGTCGGTTGAAGCTAATCGGCGCTGGCGGCTTATTGGTAATCCATCGGTAATGGCAAAATCAATATCACCTAAGCTTAACGAGCCCTTCTTTGGTCAACTCAGAACCACGCTGGACTCTGCTGCCGCCGGCACACTAGACGGACTGACTTGGCTAGGAGAACGTGAACTGCCTGGCGACCTAGATACATGGGAGGGGTATCCTGCTGCCAGAGAGCGCTTCTACAACATCGCCAAAGAGGCCGGCGCTAACGACTTACTCGTCCTATCAGGAGACAGTCACAGCTTTTGGGCCAATCAACTGTTTGACGATCAAGATTCAGCCATGGGACTCGAATTAGGCGCTACAGGCATCACCTCGCCACGATCACTACTGGCGCTGGGCAAGCCGGGCCTGCAGCGGTTTGATGAACTCACCGCGGCGACGAACAAGGAAATCCTCTGGTCTGACGGTCGTCATCGAGGGTACATCCACGTGAATATAAGCCACGCGAGCATACACGCTGACTTCATCGCTGTTTCTACCGTCGAATCCCGCCAATATAGCACCCAGATCATTCGCTCATTCGACATCGCTAAATCGGACAATACATTGCACTTCGCAACAAAAGACTAACAAACACATGCCCCACTGCTGGCCTGTAACCGCGCCGACTATCGTTCATCTCGCGACATCAAAACAGCAGCAGTGACATTCGCTGTGACATTAGATGCAGTAATAAACATATCAACGAACAGATCGATAGCGATCAGTATACCGATGCCCGATACAGGCAAGCCCAGGGACACATACACCGGCGTCATAATCAGCAAGCCGCCGCTGGGGATTCCCGGCGAATAGAAACTAAAAAAACCTATCGCCGCGGCAATCACCGCCAGCTCATAGATGCTGAGCTCAATACCAAATAACTTAGCCACAAAATACGTGCCTGACGTTCGAGCAACAGGAGATGCGAACTTGAACAGCGTCACCGCGATAGGCAGCACCACACCAGCGATTTTCTCAGAGATCCCCAGGGCCTTGGTCGCGGCGAATGTCGCCGGCAAGGCGGCTAAAGATGAACGTGTGCTAAAGCCAATAACCTGAACCGGCGCAACGAATTTCGTGAACTCTAACAGCGATATCCGGCCCAATATGGCAGCGATCGGATACAGCAACAATGTCATACCGACGATCAGCCCACAGCAAACAACAATGAACAAGCCCAGCACATTGATAACAGTCACGCCCAGTGTCGCGGCCAACGGAAACACCAGTGCAAAAATACCTATGGGCGCAAGCCACATGACCCAGCGGATCAATACAAACATGGCATCCTTGATCGCGGTAAAGAAACTAACGATCAGACCTCGCTGCTCGTCAGCAATATGTAACAGCGACGCGGCAAACAAACCCGTGAATATCATCAACGATAAAATGGCGTTGTCCACCATCGACTTGAAGGGGTTGGCAGGCACCAGACTCACCAGCCAATCGCGGAAAGGAGGTAGCTGGGCGTTACTCACATCTGCCGCCTGGGTGGCCGCTAACAGCGCCTCGCTAGCAGCAGGATCGATATCAAGTATCGATAGAAAGAGTGGCGCTAACAACAGGGTATAAAGACAGGTCATCACAATCATGATCACGAACAAACCCACCGTTCGACTGCCCAGCCGTGCCACCACGCCCGAACTACTTTGCCCAGCGATAGCGGTAACCAATAACGACATCAATAGCGGAATGACAGTCATTCGAATCGCATTCACCCACAGCATGCCGATCGGTTCAATCAGACCCGGCAGAAAGCTCAACACGGGAAGCTCTAACAAGGAATAGGCGATACCACTGATCAGCCCGAAGCTTAATCCAATCAAGATGCGTGTCGATAGGCTCATATCTATTTCTTTTTTGATAGCAGAGGTGGCATCTCGCGTAGATGACTGCACCGAGTGTAAATGAAAAAAAGGCCAGCACAACCACCTTACCTTTACAGACACGAGACTCTTTGGTCATGGTCCACTACCGTTTCTTTATCAATCACAGTACTGTGGGCTTAACACACATCACTAAAACCTGATCGGGATATCTATGGCAGCGACATTTCCAGGCGTTATCGCTTTTGCTTTTATGGCATCAATGATCCTCTTTGGTGTGATGCTTCGCGCCAGAATCCGCTTTTTACAACACAACCTGGTACCCGCCGGGTTAATCGGCGGTGCATTAGGCTTTATCCTCATTTCACTAGGCTTGAGCTTCGGCTTCAGCAGTAGCGATTTCACCGCCTTTGCATTTCATTTCTTCACCTTGAGTTTTATGTCGCTGGTCCTCACCGGCGGTAACAGCAACCCCAAGCACAGTAAGAGCGTGGTACCTGGTGGCATGTGGCTATCGGTAGTGTGGGTTATGTGCCTGGCGCTGCAGGCTATGGTGGGGCTAGGCGTCATTGTCGCTTACAACGGGGTGACGGGCGGTGAAATGTCACATTTCCTCGGCATGATAGCGACCCATGGATTCACGCAAGGGCCAGGACAGGCGTTAGCACTAGGCAATATCTGGGAGAATGAACTGGGCATTACCAACGCCGTGAACTTTGGTTTGGTGTACGCGTCTATTGGGTTTTTTATGGCCTTTGCCGTGGGCGTACCCGTTGCACGTTACGCCATTCGCGCGGGGCTCAATTTCAACAAGGCAGCACACATTGACGATGAATTTTTGCGTGGCATCATGACCACTGAGCTTTCGGCGGGCAAGCAGATCACTCATCCGGCGAATGTTGATTCGCTCGCTTTCCACATTGCTATTTTAGGGTTTGCCTACCTTATCACCGACCAGTATCTTCGATTGATATTTCCTTATGCCAGCGCGACAACCATCGGCGGCGTTAATTTCGGCATTATATTTAGCCACAATTTATTCTTCTTTCATGGGCTTATTGTCTGTGTCATCTTGCGCGCTTTGCTGGATAAATTCGGCTACGGCGGCTTTATCGATAATGAAACCCAGCACCGCATTACCGGTTCTGCCGTCGATATGACGGTTGTCGCGACGCTCATGAGTGTCCAATTGGCATTTCTCAGCGAGTTTATTGTGCCCGTTTTGCTCGTCAGTTTATGCGTCACCTTAGCGACAGCGGCCCTGTGTTTTGGATTTGGTCGTAAACTCGAGGCGTTTGGCATTGAACGCGCCGTCACTGCATTCGGTTGCTGCTGCGGCTCAACGGGTAGTGGCTTATTACTATTGAGAATCATGGACCCTGATATGAGCACGCCTGTGGCCAAGGAGCTAGCATTCTTCAATATCGCGATTCTATTTCTGGGCTTTCATATCCTTACTCTGATGGCTCCCATCCTGCCGAGTTATGATCTAACGACCATCTGCGTCGTTTATATCGGCACTTTTGTTCTGGGTGCCGCTGCATTGTATTGCTTTAATGGCAGCCTCGGTGGTCGCAAGACGCTATTAACCCATCAATAGTTCTAGTCAACAGTTCTAGTCAACAGTTCCGACAAGTAGCCCGATATTTACACTACACATATCATCTTATGGCTTCGTGATACGTTACTGACCTTGTCAAAATGAGTTACGCTCATGCACCACTCGCTATTAAACATTTCATACTATTAAGCATTTTCTGACACAAGGTGGATATAAGATGGGTAGTCTAAACGGTAAATTTGCTCTGGTCACTGGCGCCGGCCGCGGCATTGGTGCGGCAACCGCGCGTAAACTCAGCGATGCCGGCGCACGAGTGATGGTTAACGATCTCGATGCTGATGTTGCTCAACAGGTGGCAGATGCATTGCCAGGTGCCATCGCCTACCCGGCTGACCTAACAGACCCGGGCGCCGCTGACCAGATGGTGGCGGCCGCCATTGAGCAGTTCGGCGGCCTCGACATTATCGTCAACAACGCCGGTTACATCTGGCATAGTGCCATTCACAACATCTCGGACGAGCAGTGGGATGCCATGATGGATATCCATATCAGCGCCCAGTTCAGGGTACTGCGTGCTTACGGCAGATGGCTAAGATCAAATGCCGATCAGTCATCACCGGTGCGCAAGGTTGTGAACATCTCGTCAACCATGGGCCTGCATGGCGGCGCCACCCAACTGGCCTATTCCGCGGCCAAAGCCGCTGTCGTTGGCCTGACTCGGACCCTCGCAAAAGAATGGGGTCGGTTTAATGTGACCGTTAACGCCGTGGCTTTCGGCGCTATCGAAACCCGCCTAACCAGCCCCTATGAACGCGAGCCTAACATCTCCATGGTGAAGGGAGAGGCCCGTAAGGTAGGCCTTAGCCATGAGCAAATAGAACACACTAGGCGCGCCTCACCGCTGAATCGAATGGGAACCGCCGAGGATGCGGCCAACGCGATTTACTTAATGTGCATACCCGAGTCAGATTGGATTACTGGCGAGGTGATTCTTGCCAGCGGTGGCGTGCGCTCGTAAGGCGCGCGCCTATTTTTGATCCTAACTTGACCCAAGCACGACCGAGGCTCAGCCTATGCTGTAACGTTTAGTCGACCCCAAGAGAGGAATTTCATGGCGACTATTCGTTTTATTGGCGCAGCCCAAGAGGTCACAGGCTCTTGTCATCTGCTAGAGTCCACTGCCTTGGGCAAAATACTGCTGGATTGTGGCATGCATCAGGGACGAGATGCGGTCGATCGGCTTACATCTGAAAGCTTTGCGTTTGATCCCGCAAATATTGATGCGGTGATTCTTTCACATGCGCATCTCGACCATTCAGGCCTGCTGCCAAAACTGGTACATGATGGCTTCACCGGCCACATCTACTGTACCGAGGCAAGC
>JBLHRT010000188.1:0-5832 GCA_047626255.1 Candidatus Azotimanducaceae bacterium | reverse complement strand
GCTCAAGGACCTTTAGATGCTCCAGATATTTCTCGAGCAGTTAGCCCAGAGCAGTTAACCCAGAGCAGGGGCCTGGAACTCATGGCGGGCCTGTTGGCTGGTATCAGCGGCGCCAGCCAGCTGACGACGAAGATATGCTGCCTATTCAGCGCTGCCGCACCAAACGAGGCTATTCGGACGGGATCAATAATTGCCTCGGTATGCCTCGCAAGATATTTCCCCTAGTGGTGGGAATTGTTGTAATCTCAATAGCGAAGGCGACTTTGATTGCAATCTCCTAGAGGACATTACTATGCTGACACGTCGTGCTTATCTGAAGAACGCTACCTTGTTGGGAGCGGCTTTCGCCCTACCTTCTGGGTTTTTGCAAGCCTTTGAACGCAGCACCCTTATTACGCGCGGAATACCCAAGACAGGCGAGCAACTACCGGTCGTTGGACTCGGTTGTTCAGCGACTTTTAGGCAAGCCGCACAGAGTGAAGACGTCAGTGCTTTAAGGCGTGTGTTGGAAACGCTGATCGAGAACAGCGGATCGGTAATCGACACTGCGCCCCTCTATGGCGACTCGGAAGAAGTTGCCGGCAGAATCCTGCAAGACTCCGGTCTGACGAACAAAGTGTTCTGGGCGACCAAGCTGAACGTTGCTGGTCGTGGCGGCGGCACTGCGGACCCGGAACGTGCGCGCGCACAAATTTCGGATTCGTTTGAGTACATCGGTAAGGACCCGATCGACTTGATACAAGTGCACAACCTCGGCGACCTTGCGACGCAAGTTCCGATTCTTCAGCAATTGAAAGAAGACGGCAAGCTTCGCTATATCGGAGTGACATCGACTCGTGCAAGCAGCTTGCCGCTACTCGAAAAAGCCATGCGAGATTATCCGCTCGATTTTATTGGTATCGATTACGCCATCGACAATCAAGGTGTGGCCGACAGGATTCTGCCATTGGCGCAGGAGCTCGGAATCGCGACACTGATCTATCAGCCATTCGGGCGGAGCCGCCTGTTTTCAAGAGTGGGAGGTGTGCAGGTACCTCAATGGGCGCAGGAGTTTGGCATAGATAGCTGGGGTAAGTTTTTTCTCAAGTACATCATCTCGCATCCTGCCGTCACTTGCGTCACGCCAGCAACGAGCAAACCAAAGAACATGCTGGATAATATTGGCGCCGCCTATGGCGACCTGCCTGATGAGCCGGCACGTAAGAAAATGGCACAGTTAATGGCCGGATTGCCAGGCGGCTAGCAAAGGCCCTGGCAGTGTGTGGGCAGGACCTGGCAGATAGCAAACACAGTGAGGGATTTTGATGGCATTTCGATTAACACAATATTCTGCGACCATACAGATAGCGAAGGCAGGTTGTGCGCTATTGAGTGCGCTAGTGATTACAGGCTGTGGTGGTGGCAGTGAACGTCCGTGTGGTGTGTCAGCGGACGCCTGCGTGATAGCAGCCCCGCCACCGGTTGAAATATGGTGGGACGCCCCCTTACCTGACTTCACTGAGAACCGTGATAGGCCCACCGTGGCTATCCTGGGTAGCAGAACACAAATTCTAGCGTTGAATGAAGAATACCTAGAGGAAGGAGCGACTGCCGTTGATGATCAGGATGGGGACCTGTCATCTGCGGTCAATATCAGTGGGCAGGTGAACTCAAGTGCGGTGGGTGACTACCTCATCAGGTATTCGGTAACGGACAGTAGTGGGCTCGATGCCATTGAGCAAATAAAGATTGTTCGTGTCATGACGGGTACCGCTGAAAACTTATCTCGGCGGCCACTGGGGAGTACTATGGCAAACTTTGGTTATCTTGAGCATCTACCATTGGATTACGGCCAAACGACCGGCAGCAAACCACCGCTGTTGATCTATCTTGCGGGCTCAGGAGCAAATGCACAATTTGCTGGCACTACAGATCCAACGTTAGCGCTGGAAGCTATTATCGGCAATTTCGGGGTGCCAAAAATCATTGAGGAAAACCAGTGGGACAATACCTTACCGTTTGTTGTATTGGCCCCGCTGCTGGGCGCTGTGCCCAGTGCAGAATATAATGAAAGAATCGATGCGCTTGTAGAGTTTGCTATTCGTGCCTACGATATTGACACCGACAGAGTCTACATGACCGGTTAGAGCAATGGTGGCTTTATCGCTTACGACTATACGATCAATTTTCCGCAGAAAATAGCAGCGGTTATTCCCATGTCATCAGGCCTTCCTTATGACATAGATAGCCTGCCGGATAATTTTTGTGGTATCGAGAATGTTCCTGTTTGGCTGTTCCACGGTACTAGCGACGAGACCATTCCGTTTATCAACACGATAGATGCCTACAATGCGACGTTAGACAACTGTCAGCCAAGCATATTGCCTAAAGTGTCTTTGATCTCCCGTGGTGAACATGCCATTCACCAGTCCGTCTTCGATCTAAGCGCGTTAGTGGGCGGTAGTGCTGAGGCGCAATACGACACAAGATTTTCGCTATACGACGTCAGCGTCTACGAGTGGCTGCTTCGGTACAGTTTGGCAAATCGGTAAGGTGTTTTGGGGACAACGACAGGCGATACTCAACGTTAGACGAATAGCTTTTCTAACGCTGATTTTGGTCACTGGTTGTGATGGAGGTTCAGACAAGATAGTGTCTGCGCACCACATCGAGTCAAAGGGTTCTCATGTCAGGCATCGACATCATTAACACCGCAAGAACGTTTGCTCACGACGTGATCGAACCGCAAGCGCAGTCGTGGGAAAACGAGAAGAAGCAGCCGGTAGACGCATTACGACAAGCTGCCAGGCTTGGTTTAATGGCTATAGATACGCCTGTGTCGTTTGGGGGGCGAGGGGAAACCTTCGCGACAAAACTCGCTATCTGCGAGCTCATGTCTAGGGCCGATATGGGGTTTACATTCTCGATGATCAATTCTCAGAATGTCGCTGCGAAACTTGCCAATCAACCAGAGAGCCAATACCAGTCACTCGTCTCGCAGCTTATGGGCGCTGAGCTCTTTGGCGCCACCGCGCTGTCGGAACCGGGGGCGGGTAGCGATTTTTCCGGGATAAAAACCTCGGCAGTCAGAACGGGCAATACATGGCGACTCAATGGTATTAAAGGTTGGATTACCAACGCCGGTATCGCAGACATTTTTGTTGTCTATGCTCAGACGGATCCCGCTAGCGGTTCGCGCGGCATCGCGAGTTTTCTTGTCGATGCGCGGAACCCCGGGTTTACGCGAGGGTCCCCCTATGAATTGATGGGTGGTCATGCCATCGGTGCGGGTGAGTTTCATCTTGAAAATTTCGAGGTTGAAGAATCTCATCTTCTTGCGGCGCCGGGTGAGGGATTTAAGCATGCGTTGGGAACAGTGAACAATGCTCGGGTTTATGTCGCCAGCATGTGCGCAGGTCTCATTGCTGACGCCTTGAAGCGGGCGCTTGTATACGGCGAGTCACGGCAAGCGTTTGGTGCGCCTATTCTGAACAACCAGGGTTTGATGTGGGCGCTGGCTGATGTTGCCACAAAACTTGAAGCGCTGCGGGCGTTATACGAGAAAGCCGGTGTTCACATTGATAATAATGAAGATGCGATCATGTCCGCTGCTTTTGCTAAGAAATTTGCCGGTGACGTGACTGCCAGTTCCATCATCGCTTGTCAGCAGGCGATGGGCGCTAATGGTCTGCGCTTAGATCATCCATTGAGCAGGCATCTTGCCTGCGCAAAGATTGCTAGCTACGCTGATGGGTCAACTGAGATGATGAACGAGCGAATCAGTGTTGGGTTGCGTCGCGCCCAAGATTTGGTCCCCCAATAACTATATATGAGCTGAATGCGTGTTTTCTAAAACTTTGACTTTTATTCTCATTGCTCTCGGTACCGTTATCGGTCTTGCAGGCACGGATCTTGTACTTCCCGCTATTCCTAGCTTGCCGGCAGCGCTAGGCGGGGATTTGCAGACAGCGCAGTGGGTACTCGCTGCCTATGCGGGAGGCACAGGCATCGGGCTTTTGATCTATGGCGAGCTGGCAAACCGTTTCGGCATCGGCAATCTGCTGATTACTTCTTTGCTGGGCTACGCCTTGTTGTCATTTTTGGCGACCTTTGCATCAGGCCTTGTTGAGCTTTCGGCCATGCGCTTCTTTCAAGGGCTCATTGCTGCGGGGCCGGCAGTTTTGGCGCCAGGGATGATCAAATCCATGTACGAACACAACGCTGCGGTGGCAGCCCTTGGCCGTATCGGTAGCATTGAGTCTTTGGCGCCGGCATTGGCGCCAATACTGGGTGCGTGGCTTCTCAGCGTTTTTGACTGGAGATCCTCCTTTTATCTAACCAGTATTGTCGCGCTCTGCTTGGCGTTGATCTGGATCTTTGCCAGTAAAACGCGTGTGCAATTTGGCGCGTCAAATCGCTCCCCTGATGGATACCTCCCCCTGCTCGTTAATAGGGACTTCATCCGCCACGCGCTGAGTCAGGCCTTTACTTTGGGTGCGTTGTTAATCATTGTATTTGCAGCCCCTACGGTGGTGACCCACGCGTTAGGTGGAGAGCTATCTGACTTCATCGTCATGCAAGTATTAGGCATATCCTTTTTCGTCGTTACAGCGAACACGTCACATTTCATTATCGACAGATTTGGCAGTGTGAATACGATTTTAGCGGGTACTTCATTGACTGCATTTGGCTGCTTAGGCATATTTTGCTTGGGTTTCATAACCAACCCACCGATCGCGGCGCTCTGGCTGTTGTTCATATTTGTTAACTCAGGTTTGGGCATTAGAGCCCCCGCTGGTTTTTTCAATGCGTTGCACGCGGCGGGCGAAAACGAATCGCGAGGATCCGCGCTCATTATCCTGCTTATTATGTTAACCACCGCGCTGGGTACTATTGCTGTTGCGCCATTTGTTGAAGATGGATTGATGGAAGTGGGGGCACTAGCAAGCGTTATAGCGATTCTCGCTGTCTGGCTGTCACGGGATTCAGGTTCTCGGGGGCAGAGCAAGCTTGTAGTGTCAGAGTAGAGAGCATGCATTTGATCAGGGTGTGATTTTTGGTTCTGTTTTCTTAGCTGGCTGGTTCGCTTCCGGTGCCTCTGGGGAAGTGAATGAAAGCATTAAGATGCTCTCATTCGGATGGATGTCTACACGCTGCGTTGCATGTTCATAAAAAATGATGAACTTTACTGTGGTTGCGAGGATGATGAGTCGCTTGGGCGGTGATCCATCTGTGAGATGAACGGTAACAAGATCGCCTGCGCCGTCGCGAACTTCCCTTTCAGCCCTTTGGGCATAGGCAAGAAGGAAAATAATAATTGCTATAACGGCCGCGATATAATTGACCTGTCGGTATCGCTTGCTCGCGTACCATCGAAAAAAACGACCTCTACTCTTCTGCGCCACGCGGCGACTCATGGCATTGTCGAGTATGACCGAGAGGCACCCCATAAGAGTTAAGAGCCAAGTGAGCGGCTCTTTCAGTGATGCCAGAAGGAAGTCGCTGATCTCAGCATAATGTAATATGTTGATGTCGAAACCGCGCAGAAAGGCCCACGAATACACTAAGCCAATTGATGATGCGACAAAATAGAGGCTTGTTAGGAGAAAGGCGGGGTGCTCCGAGAGAGCCTGTTGCAGCAAGGAGTGCTGTTTGGTGTCAGTCGTCATCTTTGTGTCCATCGCAGTTAGGAGTGTCGGCGCTTCAAGGTGTATGGGTCGCATGCCCGACGCATGAGGTTGGATTCGTTCACGAGAATGAACCTTAGTGCTGAAGAATGTGAGTATAGATTGCATTTTTGCCCGATCACAATCAATAAGTCTCGCTTGCTCTGCTGAAGATAACAAGCCAAAG
>JBLHRT010000187.1:0-5841 GCA_047626255.1 Candidatus Azotimanducaceae bacterium | reverse complement strand
GAGAGGTAAAGTTCAACCATTCACCCACATAAAGTCGACTGGCACGCTCTAGGCATTGCTGCCATTCGTGATTATCCGCGAACTCTGCGCGCAGGTGCTTGCGACGCTTGTCACGCTCAGCGGTCTCACTGAAACCAAGTGTCTCGGCCATCGAGTCGGGACCGATTTCAATGGTCGCCACCTGATTCAGGTCCTTGCGATCAACAATGAGCTCGCGCAAGACTTTGAGTAACGGTGCACGCTTGCCCGGCTCAAAGGAGATGGAATCAAGGCCCTGATCTATTTGATCTAGCAGAGCCTCTGGCGTTTTATAATTTTCGCTCGTGGCAGAATCAGCCGTGCCATTGAAATGCTCAACAACCTGCTCCAAGACTTGCAGCTGTTGCTGCCAGTCACCACTGTCCTTACCCTGTCGCAGATGGGTATTCACCATTAAATTACGCCAGCCGGGCATCAGCTGCTTCATCATCGCTGCAGGAACGCGCTGACCCGCCAATAGCTGGTCTAACTCACTGACAACCGCGCGCTGCGCGTTAACAAGAGTCTGCTGTCCCTCGCTAGCCTTAACCGTGCGTTGAACATTACCGGTAAACGCCCGCGACTGCCGATCTACCAACGGTGCCAATTGTGCAAGGGCCGAATCAAAGACCTGTGGGTCAGTATCAAAACCTTGATTAATCTGAGTGACAATCTGGTCAATCTGACGCCCCATACTGACGGACTCACCGCCACCGAGTTTAGCCAGTAGATTGATAACACTCATAGATGCGTGAGGGTTCTCTAAATCTAGCAGGTTTCCCTCGGCTGTCGCCACCTTGTCGAGAGTCAGCTCTAATTGCCGAATCCAGCTCTTGGCACTCCCGGACACAACAGCATCACCCTCAATAGAGTCCACCAGGTTCTCTACGACATCGATATGACTTTGGGCCTCTGGCCCCAATTGGCGCGCTTGCCCAGATTGACTAATGCGCTGTTGCAGCTGTTCAAGAACATTCACCCGACCCCGCCTGTCAGCCACAGGCTGAATATCTCGCAGCAAACCCCGGACCTCCTCGGCACCAACCGCACGGTTACCAACCGCACTGCTTGCTTCGGCACCCTCTTGCGCTGCTTCTCGGTAAGCCAGCAAATTCCGCACCGTACTGTAAACATCACCCAAGCCATGGTCATCCTGGCGACGTCGGTCTGTCGGCTTGCGCCGCTCAGGCACGGCCCCACGCTGTTCACGCAGTTCATTGCGCAGCTCTTCCAATTCCTCGCGAATAGCTGCTGTCACCGCGCCGCTCGATTGGGACTGCTCAAAGGCATCTTCCAGCGCCGCCTGTTGCACCTCATCCTGCACCTCATCCTGCTCATCATCCTGTGAAGAAGACGATCTATCGGCAGACGCCACACCCGGCGGCGAAGGTAGCGATGTTGATTTCGAGGGAGTATCGATTTTAACTACCGAAGATGTATAAATAGCATCGTCAGTCTCTGGGAATAACTGACTGTGTTCAAGGACTTTGGTGATGTCGGTATACAGGTTCAAGAACAAAGGAACCGCCTTCTCCTCAAAACCCACATAGACTCTTTGTCGAATATCCTTAGCCAGTTCAACCTTGTGAATCGCCTGATCAAAGGCGTAGCAAAAAACGCTTGCGCCTAACGGGTTCGCGTCTTTATGACCCCAAGCATCCACCAACATACCCATCCGCGAGCGGATTTCCTGCAGGGATTTTTCATAAGTTCGCTCGCTGCGCGATGTAATATTCGCGATTGCCAACCAATCCTCAAAATCATCGGTGTCCACCAGCGTCAGCTTAGTTTTCTTAGCCTCTGTCTGTTTGCGCACCAACTCCGCCGCTTTACGATCCGCCAGCAGTGTTTGCAACTCCTTGGGATGGTCAATTTGATCAAGAATTTCACGATTAAAGGACTGAGACACCCCTTTCTTAGATTGCTCAAGGACCGACATCGCCGCAAAATAGCCTGCCTGAACGTCATTCGACTTGGCATCTCGCGCCAGACCCAAGAGTTCATCATCCATATAGGCGAAGAGCGCAGAGATCATCTCGGGTAGTACTCTCACGACGTGCCGCCGCACCTCGCCAACGACCTGTTCGACTTCAGACGGTGTAATAGGACCTGGCAGGCGGATAACTACTGCCTCGAAGTCAACGGGGCCTGCTCCGGCGGCAGCGTCGCCATGACGCGGGCGCTGACTGAGATTCGACTGGGCAGCCGCTGCTTCAACCTCGCCTGCACCTACGGCGGGCTGGGATTCCGTTTCTGTTGCCTCCGCTGCTGCACTTTCAAGCGGCGACTTCGTACTAAACAAGCTGACATTGTTTGACTCAGCCTCGGGCAAGACTTGCGGCGCCTGAGGTGTAACGACGGCACGCCGGGTTAGCCCCTCCTGACTACTCGCTGAGCGGGCAGCGGCTAGGTGCTCGGACGCCAGTCGCTGACTATCGCTAAACTGACGCAGCGCCTCCATCGCATCGTCATCCATGCCCTTGGCAAATTTAATCCCAACACCTGAATCCATCACCCGGACGATGTTGCCTTCCAAGCGGAAATGTTGGTCTTTACCCTCACCCGGTACGCCAAAATGAATACCTACCGTTTCGCCAGCAACAATCCCTGCTTTATCACGTCGTGAACGACCAGCGTCTTGTTCGACAAGCAATAGGCCACCAGAGCAAAAATCCTGGATCGTACACAACCATGAACGACTGACGGCGGGTTGCACCAGCGCATTAAGCAGAGTGGCGTACCGGGGATCACTACGTTTATCCATCGATTTGCACTCTTATCACCTTCATAAAAAGATAACAAAAACACTAACAGAGATTGAATCGGGGTGCCGGTAAAACTCGCCCGCCGGTATATTTCAGCAGACCCGCCTGCAACAGCTCGGTCTCAATTTCAACAGCCTACTCAAGAAAGTGATTGTTACTCGACCTGCCATACTCACACCGTGCGCACTCTGGCCACCGCATCCTGCCAGCCCTCGTACAGCGTCTGACTGCGGGCTTCTGACATCTGCGGCAAAAACTCTCGCTCCTGCTGCCATTGCTGGGAAATATCTGCCAAGGACTTAAATATACCGACGTGCAAACCGGCCAGATAAGCGGCGCCAAGGGCGGTGGTTTCTGTCACTTGGGGACGACTGACAGGCACACGCACCAAGTCTGCTAGGCTCTGGGCCACCCAGCTATTGGCCACCATGCCACCGTCAACGCGCAACGTCGTAGGTCTGACGCCATCAGCGGCCATCGCGTCCATAAGATCCCGAGTTTGAAAACAGACTGATTGCAGGGTCGCGGTGACGATATCGCCGATGCCTGTATCGCGGGTCAGACCGAGAATCGCACCCCGAGCATTAGCATCCCAATAGGGCGCACCCAGGCCCGTGAAGGCTGGCACCAGATAAACACCGCGGGCATCGGAGTCAGCCGCTGCCAGGGACTCTGTCTCCGCCGCATTCGTTATCAACCCCATGCCATCCCGCAGCCACTGTACCGCTGCGCCAGCCACAAATATGCTGCCTTCAAGCCCATAGGTGACCTTACCATTAAGCCGATACCCCACAGTGGTCAACAGCTTGTTGGTAGATTGCACAGCCGTTTCACCGGTGTTCATGATGACAAAGCAGCCCGTTCCGTAAGTACTTTTCGTCATACCATCAACGAAACAGCATTGACCCACCAGCGCTGCCTGCTGGTCTCCCGCCATGCCAGCCACCGGAATAGCAGCCCCTAACAAGTCGGCCTGGGTCAGCCCGAAATCCGCAGCACAGTCCTCTACCTGAGGCAGCAAGGAGGCCGGTATCGACAGCGCAGTCAACAAATCCTTATCCCAGACCTGATCGTGAATATTGAACAACATCGTCCGCGAGGCGTTGGTGGCATCCGTCTTATGGGATTGCCCACCCGTCAGGCGCCAAAGCAAGAAGGAATCGATGGTCCCAAAGGCCAACTCACCCGCCTCAGCACGGCGCCGTGCACCATCGACATTATCCAGCAGCCATTGAACCTTGGTCGCCGAGAAATAGGGGTCTAACAGCAACCCCGTCTTCGCGGTGACGCTGGCCTGGAGTCCCGCGGCACGCAGGCCTTCGCAAACATCTGCCGTACGGCGGTCTTGCCAGACGATCGCGTTGTATATGGGCTTACCCGTCACTCGGTCCCAGATGACGGTGGTTTCACGCTGGTTGGTGATACCGATGGCCGCGATCTGTTTTGCTTCTAGGCCCGCTGACTCGATCGCTTGACGTGCGACCAACAGGGTTGAATCCCAGATTTCCTCGGGGTCATGCTCAACCCAGCCATCATGGGGGTAATACTGCTTGAACTCTTGTTGAGCCACTGCCACCACAGCAGAAGCCTCGTTGAAGACTATCGCCCGGGAACTGGTCGTACCCTGATCAATCGCAAGAATAAACGCCGCCATAAGCATGCAACCCCTTCGTTGTGAATCGTTGTGAATCGTTGTGAATCGTTGTGAATCGTGATCAATAGCTGTCAGATAGTCGGCTACTCTGCGGTAAAGTGCCTGAACTTTCAATCTGGCACGCCACGCCTGAGTGATCTCATCTCCCCCGACAGGCAATCACAGCGTTTTCGCTCAAGACCTCGGCCGCAAGCTGTCGCCCACAACGTCAATTGGTTGCGTCTATGGCAGGCTATCAGCGTCGCCTTCAACAACACCAGCCCTTGTAAGTACCGATCATATGAGTGCAAAATGCCCGCTCCATAAAAACCCGAATTAATGATAACGATAGCTGGAGGGCATATGCGCGACGTAGTAATCGTAGATAGTGTAAGAACCGGATTGGCCAAGTCTTTCCGAGGCACCTTTAACCTGACCCGGCCTGATGACATGCTAGCCCATTGCATCGATTCATTGCTGGCTCGTAACGGTAAGCTGGACCCTGCTGAAGTCGAAGACGTCATCGTCGGCGCCGCCAGCCAGGTTGGCGAGCAAGGCGGCAATATTGCCCGCCTGGCCGTGATCCTGTCACAACTACCAATCACCGCTTCAGGCACAACCATTAGCCGCGCGTGCTCATCAGGTTTGAACTCAATTGCGATGGCTGCAACACAGATTGCCAGTGGCTGTTCTGAAGTCATGATCGCCGGCGGTGTCGAGTCTATCTCCTCAAACCAACGTCAGACACCGGGGAAGTCAGAGAATCACCCCACCATTAAAGAGATTTCTCCTGCCATCTTTATGCCCATGGGCAACACGGCTGAAGTGGTTGCTAATCGCTACGGCATCTCTCGTGAATACCAGGATGAATTTTCATTCGAATCGCAGATGCGTACTGCGGCAGCCCAGAAAGCCGGTCTGTTCGATGACGAAATTATGCCGATGAAAACCAAGTATGCCAAGGTGATCAACAAGGAAACCAAGGAAACGGCTATTGTCGATGGCGTTTGTGACAAAGACGAATGTAACCGACCCGATACGACTCTTGAAGGCCTAGGCAAGCTCAAGCCCGTTTTCGAAGAAACCGGTTCGGTAACTGCGGGTAACGCCTCACAGTTGTCAGATGGTGCTTCCATGACGCTAGTCATGAGCGCCGAGCGCGCTGCCCAGTTGGGCCTCGAGCCATTGGCTTACTTCCGCGGCTGGAAAGTTGCCGGTTGTGAGCCAGACGAGATGGGTATTGGTCCCGTGTTCGCTATTCCCCAGCTGTTGAAAGCTAAGGGCCTGACCATGAATGACATTGACCTGGTGGAGCTTAACGAAGCTTTTGCGTCACAGTGCCTGTACGCGCGTGACAAACTGGAAATTGATCCTTCTATCTATAACGTTAATGGCGGTTCAATCTCTATTGGTCACCCGTTCGGC
>JBLHRT010000186.1:0-5845 GCA_047626255.1 Candidatus Azotimanducaceae bacterium | reverse complement strand
CACATTAAACGCATCGGAGATGCGGGTTGAGCCATACAATGATGCAAAGCCGGGTTTATCGACAAAGTAGGCCGTAGCCTCTTCGCGGCTGAGGAGCCGAGTACCGGCAAGAAAGGGTTCGTACGCTTCCGCCGATAAGCCCACTCTGGCGGCCATGATATCTATCGCATTCGCACGGGTTGCCGGATTGTTTATGTAGTCAACAATGCGGTACCAGACATCCACTACGGTGCGCCACTCTGATCGATTTTGAGCGAGACTCGTGGGTGAAACGACTAACAGGTCATATATCAACCCAGGTTCATCGGCGGATGTGTAAACAGCAGTTGAGCCGGGTAGCGACTGCAGCGCCAGAGACGAGCTGGGTTGCCACGCAACAATGGCATCAACATCACCGGAGGCAAGTACCTGCGGTGTCTCGTTGGTCGGTACATTCACGAGTTCGACGTCCGCTTCACTCAAACCGGCTTTCTCGAGCGCGTTGAGCAGCAACAGATGACTAACAAAGCCAATCTCGACACCCACTTTTTTACCTTTAAGCGCAGTTACCGACGTAATGCCAGGGGCAGCGACGATCATATCGTTGCCATTGCTATAATCGTGGAGCAATACCATGACGCCCTGTGCGCCAGCAGATCCAGTGACGAGCGTGTCGCCATTGGTCATGCCGACCGCGTCTAGCTGACCGGCGGCAAATGCGTCCATTGACGCGACGTAGTCGAACCATTCAAATTCAACGTCCACACCGGCTTCTTCAAACCAACCGTTCTCGACAGCGATTTCCCAACCTACCCAGCCGGGCCAATCGCTGTAACCAATACGCAGTGGTTCGGCGTGCGCACTGCACATAGCAAAGGCGGCGATTATTGTAATCAAAATTCTCTTCGACATAGTGTTTCCCTTTATTGTTAACATCTAGCGCAACCTGACCCGACGGAACCTTTCCGGGGTATAGGTTGGCCAGCCGTGATCTCGTGCACCGCGCCCAACACCATTCATGACGATAAACTCATCATGAATGCGAATGTCTTGTGCGCCATTGATGAGGTGGACAATGTTGTAGCCTTCGCGGAGCAAAGACGCCGGTATCTGTAACGCGTGCTCACGGGGGCGAAAATTGCTGCGCAACCGATAGTCGACACCCGGGTAGTCACTCATCTCAATCCGGCCACCCATGATCCATTTGACGGGTTGCTCATCGGTAAAGGCTACCAAGCGCTTTAGGCTGCTCTTATAGGCATCGAAATCTCGAATCACTAAACGTCCGGCATAAAAGGTATTGCCCGTAAACATCAGGTCAGTCCATGGGTCGTAAAGCGTGACGGCAAACTCATCAAGACCCGGGGTTTTAAGCAGCGTTAGATCGCGGCCACCAAGATCAAAGGAGATGCGATCTTTGCCCGCCATGAGCGATTCTCGACCGCTCGGAGTGGCGGGCATAACCTTGGTGTTCGCTCGACTTTCAAACTGCCCCAGCCCTTGTCTCTGCGATAGGTCAGAGCCAAGCGGCAGCACAGTCAATTGCACATCACTCACACTGTTGGCCTGCTGCCAACGTTCAATAAGTGCATCC
This sequence comes from Candidatus Azotimanducaceae bacterium, assembly GCA_047626255.1. Taxonomy (GTDB): domain Bacteria; phylum Pseudomonadota; class Gammaproteobacteria; order Pseudomonadales; family Azotimanducaceae; genus UBA4582. Next base: position 4,272 of record JBLHRT010000186.1, on the reverse strand, counting down.
ACAGTCTGCCGCAGCGGAAAATAGTCGACTTCCGAGGTTGCGCCGGTATCCAGCAAAACCGCCTGCTTGTCGCCAAACAGCAGATACATAAAGGGGGCTTCCCAATGTACAGCGGGGTTCTGGCGCAAGATATAGGTGTGCTCGTTATAGCGGTGTACCTGCACTCTCACATCAGTGTTGGCCTTCGCCGATAAGCTGCCATGGACCCATGCAAACCGCATGTTGCCAGGCGCCGCGCCACTATCCGTAAAGTCGGGGGCTGCCATGGTTGGCTGGCTCAATAGCAGAGCCAGCAATAGGATTGTCATTTTCATCATTTGATCCTGTCTCATTGGTCCGTCGTGTATGCCCAGGGGATCTCGTTGTACAACATGAAGTCGTCATACTTGTAGATACCGGGTCCGTTGACGTCATCAATGCTATCGACAGCGATATCGAGCATTTTGAGCGTCATCTGCATCGGCGGTTCGTCCGGCTGCCAGCTGGTGCCAATGGGATAGTCCACCTTGGCCGTGCTGGTCATTTCAATGTGATTGTTGATCAGGTGGGTCACTGGGTATTCGCTTGCCAATTGACGCAGACGCTTAATGCTGGCAGCCCAGGCATCCCAATCCTCAAGATAGAGTCGGCCGCGATAGAACATGTCGCCGGTGTAGAGAAGGTCGGTCCAGGTGTCGTACATGGCGAGTTCTGAACTCTGGTGACCGGGCGTCCCTGTGACGATGAGGGTTCGACCACCTAGGTCGTATTCAATACGTTGCGCGGGGTAATTGCTAAAGCCCCAGTAGTCCATGACTTCTTCATGGGTGAGACCCACCATCACGGTATCGGGACGGTCCACGAATTGATTCCACGCCGCATAGTGATCGCCGTGCAGATGACTGTTGGCAACAATGAGTGTGGTTTTCTGGCCGTGCTTCGCCTCCCATTGACTAATGATGTCGTCAACGACATCGCGTAACGGAAACAGCGCTGCCGATGCCGTTGAACCCTGATCAATCAACAACGCCTTGTGGTTGCCGAATAACAGGTACATGAAGGCGCCTTCGTAGTTAATCGCTTTATTTTCGCGCAGGATATACGTGTGATCGTTATAGGCGTGAACCTGAACGGCAGGATCGTTGTTATCCATGGCAGACTTCGAACCATGTATCCAGGTATCTGGGAAGGTGCCTGGGGCAGCGTCCTTGGTCGAGAACGTAAGCGGCGTGGTCACCATCGAGATGGCGTGCTCCACCATAAATAGGCTGGCAGTGAAGACTGCAATGCCCAAGATCATGCCCGATTTACTAGGTCGATTTGTTGCGTCGGTGAAGCCCATTAAAATGCAATCCTCTTTAAAAACCAGTAAGCGCCTGTGCCAGCGATAGCAATAGTTGCAGGCTGTGCGATGTTCGATTGGTACCAAGTCTGGCGACGGAACCAGCCCACCATAAGAAAGGCGCCGGCAATAACAGCCAGCTGACCGAGCTCTACGCCTAAATTGAAAAGACCCAGCGATAGTAGGAATTGATCTTGCGGCAGCCCAATGTTGGCCAACACCGACGCGAAACCAAGGCCATGTAGCAATCCAAACAGGCAAACAATCACTAATCGCCAGCGGGCTAGCTTTGTCGCAAATAGATTGTCGATCGCGACATAAACAATAGAGAGCGCGATCAGCGGTTCAACAATGCTCATCGGTAACGTAATGATGCCGACCATAGACATCCCTAGCGTCAGCGAGTGCGCTAATGTGAAACCTGTCACCTGCAGCAGCAGTGGACGCCAGCCACCGGCGAGAAAGAACAATCCCAGGATGAACAACATATGATCCAGGCCGTTGGGTACAATGTGCTGAAAACCCACGGCGACCCAGGTGAATTCCGGGGCTAGTTTGGACCAGCCAAAAGCCAGCTGGGCTAGTCTGTCGGTCTCAAGGATGCCTGCACGTGAAGATAGAAGCGTGTCGCGCGATCGTCTGTCGACATTGGTTAATAGGCGCGACTGTGGCAGTGCTTGCCCCGCAAGATCGATCTTCATCAGACATGGCCAGGGAATTTCCAGTTGATCGGCCAACTGCACATTCAGATGCGCAGCGTCGCTGACATCTAGCTGGTAGTGCAGTGTTGCCATTTGTGGCGTCAGCGGGTTTTGGATGGCAGCCAGTGACGTGGCCGATATGTCAAACCCGGTAAGCTGCGGTTGATGAACCGTGCCATCGAGCAGGAAATTCAGATCTCGGTCTAACCGATCTAACGTGTCTTGTAATATGGTTTGTTGCTCTGAACCAATTGCTTGGGTCGCGACCCAATAGTCTTCTGCTGTCATCAATGACTGGCCAAGATCAATCCGTAGCGTAATAACCGCCTGCTGCTCCGCATCGACCGTGATATCTATGTGGGTCATATTTAGCATATGAGCCTGCACAGATACGTTCGACAGCAAGCAGCACGCCAGTATCAGGGATTTAATTAATGTGGATGTGTGCTTAAAGATTCTGGTCACTCAGGGCTACTAACATTGTTATTGAAAATTGGTTTAGACATTGGTGTCACAGCTGATGTTGCAATTAGTGTGCCGCGCGTTGAGGCAGTCGTGCGGGCATTGCTGAGTGAATTTGGTACCAAAGATGTGCGCGGAGGATGGGATGCGCACAAACTTAGGGCATCGTCAGGTTGATGAAAAAGCGGTGAGGGGACCTCTGAGATTCAAGCGTCTTTTTCTATGGGCAAAAAAAAGCACATCGTGCGATGTGCTTTTTTGATCCCGCTAGGGGCTAGCGTAAAGAGGCAATGTAACCGCGCCAGCCGCCGAAGGAGGAAACATCTTCAGCGCCTTCAATTCCGCAGGGTTCACAGATAAAGCCTGTTACCCATTCGCCCGACGCAAGCTCTAGTTGACCTAAGCCTAACGGTTGAGGGATGCCCGCTAGAAAACTGCCTACGTGCGCGGTTGGTATGTCATAAACTTCTACCTCGATAGCAACGCCATCGTGCGTACGCATTAAGCCGGGTCGCTTTGGTGGGCCGCCAGGCAATGCAAACAATTGATAACATGGCGCTGTATGCGTGGCTTCTCGCAGTACCGCAGTACGCTCCTGAAGTTGACCATTTAGTGGCATGCCACTTAAGTGCGCACCGCACACAGCAAGCGCAATGGTGTCGGTGATTTCTGGGACTAACAACGGTTCAGTCATGGTCACTCCTGTGGCGCCAATAAGTCGGGGTTGTTTGGCTAACTGCGTGTAGCCAAGTGTAAATAGGCGATGATCATGCAGTGCCTCGGCAATGAGCGTTATACCAAAGGGCAAGCCTTGCGGGGTAAACCCAGCCGGTATCGCCAGCGCCGACATATCGAGTAGATTGACAAAGTTGGTATAGGCGCCATTGTCAGAATTTCTTAACACAGGCTCTGCTGCCACTTCCGCCAGTGAGTAGTGCGTGCCGACGGTGGGCAACACAAGCGCGTCGATATCGGCAAAGAGGTTCTCGGCTATTCGCTTATAGGCCGCTAGCCGGTAAGCACCATCGAAGTAATCCACGGCAGACACTTGATTGCCATGACCCACAACAGCCAAGAACTCAGGACGAAGCGATTCTGGTTGTTGTTCAATCAGATCTTTCGCCGCATGATAGCGCTCCGCCACCCAGGCGCCTTCGTAAAGCAACTTCGCTGCATCCAATAACGGTGATATATCTATCTCACGAGTTTCAAATTCATCACCAAAGCCTTCAACAGCCACACGAAACAACGTCTCAAAAGCGTCATTACCAAAGAACTTCAATTGATCGAAGCGTGGTATGCCAATCACTGTCGCCTTGCCCGTGACCTGTTCGCGATCCCGTCTTGCATAAGCATCATCGTTGTCAAAACGATCAACCACCGAGGCCACACACGCCGTGTCTGCCAGGGTCAGGCCAAATATCGTCACGCAGTCGATGGTTCTACAAGCGGGCACCACGCCGGATGTGCTCAACAGGCCACAGCTTGGTTTATAGCCGATAAGGTTATTCAGCGCAGCCGGCACTCGGCCAGATCCTGCGGTGTCTGTGCCGAGGGAAAAGCTGACTTGTCCGAGTGCAACCGAAACTGAGCTGCCAGCGCTTGAACCACCGCTAATTAACGTCGGATCAAAGGAGTTTTGCACAGCGCCATGAGGTGAGCGCGTACCGACGAGGCCAGTGGCAAGCTGATCGAGATTCGTTTTGCCGATAGGTATTGCCCCCGCATCGATCAAGCACTGAACCAAAAATGCTGATTTGCTCGGTGTATAGGCAAAAGCAGGGCACG
>JBLHRT010000185.1:0-5864 GCA_047626255.1 Candidatus Azotimanducaceae bacterium | reverse complement strand
TTCCTGGGCGGTGGTGTGAATGTTGATCAGTCTCGCTCAGCCTGGGCTGTGTTTTCTGAGTTCCAGTGGGATGCCACTGATGACTTGGAATTTCGTCTTGCTGGTCGTTATGAAGACCTAGACGCTGAGTCAACGTTTGATCCCAAGCTCTCCGCACGTTACCAGGTGATGGACGGTGTTGTACTGCGGGCTTCAGCCAGCAGCTCATTCCGCCAGGCCTCACTGCACCAGCTCTATGCCAGCTCTGTCTCGCTGCAAGGGATTCAGGACTTTGATGCGGTAACAGGCGCAGCTAAGGGCGGTACTGCCTTTATTCGTGTTGCGCAGAATGCCAACGAAAATCTCAAGCCTGAAGAAGCTGATAACTTTAACTTCGGCGTGATCTGGGATCCGACCGACAGCCTGCATATCACCGCAGACTATTGGAAAGTGGATTACACCAACGTGATCACCATTGAAAATGCACAGGGTAAAGTTATTACTGACCCTACACAGTCAGATGTGAAACGCACCACGGACGGTACCCTGACAGGTGTCACCACCAACTATTTCAATGCCGCGCAGGTTAATACTGACGGACTTGATTTCAATGCGGACTACTTCCTGCCAGCTAGTGAGATCGGCGACATGAGCATCAGCTTCAGCGCCACTCGCATGTTGAGCTACGAGATCCCCGTTAATGGCGTGACAACAGACGTAGCGGGTTTTTTCAACCACGACAACTTTGTTCGCTCACTGCCGGAAACCAAGGCGAACACCACGTTCCGTTGGTCTAAGGGCGCGCACAAAGCGTCTGTCACTTCACGATTCATCTCAAGCTATGAGAATACTCGTACAGGCTTACCTGCCGGCTACAGCAGCAACATCGACAGCTTCCTGACATGGGATGTTCAGTACGGTTACGAGCTTGAAATCTCTGACGTTGTTACCAGCATCACTGTGGGCATGCTTAACGCCACGGACGAAGAGCCACCCTTGGTTTTTGACGCGGCAAACTTCAGCTATGACCCACGTCAGCATGACGCACGTGGTCGTATGGCTTACTTGAGCCTCAAAGTCGGCTTCTAATCCAGCCTGACTAAACGCTGATACCAATTGGCATCAGCGACAAAAGAAGGGAAGTGTGAGGTAACTCGCACTTCCCTTTTTTTTGCCTGACTTTTGCCCCACCACAGGTTGATCCGCCAGCCGCAGCAAGCATTGGCGTTAGAGTGCCGACCGGTGACCCCGCTACTCAGCCACACTTGGCCAGCTTTCACCTGCAACGCTGATGTAGATCGCGATCTCCAGCTCCCGCTTTTCGCGAATCTCACTGTTGCCATTAAGATAGCGCCTGTCGTCGACGATCTTCCATTGCTGCGGGTCGGCTTGGGCGGTGTAGCCCTGACAAACGGCCCAGGCGCAATGGCTACCGTACTGATGCGCATAGCGTGCGGACTCAAGATCAAAGGCCGTCTTGCTATGTACAGGGAATGTAAAGGGGTCGGGGTGCACTCAGACCCCTGCTCCCATAACGCTACTAACTGCCTAACATGGCTTCCATCTCGTCCAATATCGCGATCATTCTTACCACCAGTGCGCGATAAGGCTCTGGACTCGCCATATCCAAGCCAGCCGCTTTCAGCATAGTGATAAATGCTTGCTGCGTGGTTTCATCTCCTGCACTGATTTTTTCAGCGAGGCCTGCCGCCGTCGCGATTGATGTGACCTACTGGAACACGTAGAAGTCGTTATAAAAGGAACATAAAGGGGAGCGTCACGGTAAGCTCGGCAGCCGAGCCCGGCACAACAAGCACGCTGAGCACTGAGATATTAAGGCCGCCGCCAGGTACAGAGACGTTCGTCTCTCCTTCGGTAACATCGATGCTTTTAGTGCTAGTCTCCACACGCCCATGCCATCTGACTACTGGCCAATGCCCTGTGCTATTACTGGACAATCAATGGTCGTGTTATAGGGCACGACTAGCCCAGGACGCAGCAGCCAGCTGATTCAAACCATCTCCGGTGTCATCGTCGAAAAAGTCGATGACGCCACCTGCGCCTCTCTTGAGTATCACGTTCAGACCTTGATCAAAATCGATGTAGATGTAGATGTAGATGGAAAAATCATTATCCTCTGCACCAGCCAGGGCGGCGTAGTGTTGTCAATCCCTGAAAAGCTTTGCCGTCTCAGACGACACCGGCCCTGACAGTATACCCGCCATGGTGTCTTGCAGATTGGCGATAAACCGCTCGCCTTGAATACCGGTGAACCCGCTACGCTGGCCCGCCTGATGAGACATGGATAGAGCCACAAACCTTAGGGTGCTTTCCAATCGCGCCAAAAACAAAGCCTCAGGCATTTCACCAATCAGTCGATGTAAGTGCTCCAAAATGAACGCAGCACCTTCGGGGGCCACATTGTCGAAGGCTACTTGGAGAGGTCTAGACGATTGTGCAATACGATGCCCAAAACCACGGATGTAATGACGAAAACCTATCGTTTCTTTCGCCAACGTATAAGACGGCATCACCATAAGCCGACAGATATCCCGCAGATTAGGCGCATGGCCTGTCAAATACGGTTGTAGTAACGCGCCACGAAGTGCGCGAACCTCAGCGTTCCTTTGCTCATGTATCGCATCAAGCAAGCCGTCTCTGTTTTTAAAGTGATATTGCAACGCCGACTCATTTTTCTGCTCGGCCGCCGCCACAATCGCCCGCACGGTGACGTTTTCAATGCCTTGTTGCGCGATCAACAGCTCGGCTGCGCGCATCAACCGATCACGCGTCACATCGCCGCGTTTTTTGGGCAGCTCACTCATGAGCGCGGGCGCCAGGGGCGACACAAAATCGAAGCAACTGATTCATACCGAATCACTGACGACTCATCTCACTGGCCGCGTTGGCTCGTTCAGCCTCGATCGCTGTACGCGACAGCAGCTGGACGACGATCTCGTGAAGAGCGCCCTCGAACGGAAATGGACCGACATAACGCTGCGACACTGCCGAGCCGCAGTCGTAGCCGACACTCGGGCCAACCGACGACATCATCGTCATGAACAACGGCAACTCAGCCGCCTCGTTTGCAACACCGTCGATGGTCAATACGATTGTACCTGTCTTGCCACCGGTTCGTCGCACCTGTACGCCGAGCTCGCTGACCCCGATGGGAACATCGATATCAGACTCGACAATGAGATGGTAGCTGAAATGACCAAGTTGACTCGGAAAGCCGGTGCGAAAGTTCGACACGGCACGCATGCCGACCGCGTGCTGCGAGCGACCGGTGAGCAATGAGGCACGCGTTGGCGAACACAGCGGCGTGACATGAAAGTTAGTGAACTGCGCACCGCCTGCAGCCAGTGCATCAACATTCGGGGTGTCGATGTCAGAGCCGTAGCAACCGAACTGCGCGAAGCCTGTGTCATCGAGCAGAACGACCACGACGTTCGGTGCGTCATCCCCAGGGTGCGGTGGTTCATCGAACCAAGCCTTTGAGTCGCTGATCGTCTTGCCAATTTTTCCTTCGAAACGTGATGCGCGCGTCATTGGGCGAGTCTCCTGCCTGTCTCGAGTGAATGTCGAGTGCCTGTCTAGCATGCTGTTCTCTATTTACGGGGCGACCACGATTGGACCTTCACCCGCGGGTAGTTCGAACGTCATGCCGTCGTTGGCAATCAGCGTGCTACTTAACAGCCCGCGCTGCCAAATGCGCATAAGTAGTCCATTCACCGGTGTGGGTACTAGGTGATACAACACGAGTTGTTTGACACCCGCCTCACCGCTCATAGCCTCCAACTTATGCACATCAGCATGGTAATCCAGCACATCCGTGATGATTTGCGCGACGCGATCGCGCCCTGCTTCCTGAGTAACGTCAATGATGGCAACAAGCGCCTCTTTTGAGAGTGCATCGTGAATCAAAAGGTCAACGTTCGCCGCCACTTCAAATGTTCGTCTCGTCGCAATCGAATCACCACTAATCACCACCGAACGGCCCTTGTAATCAATCCGATAACCCACCGCCGGCTTAATCGGATCATGCACCACAGTGAACGCTGTTATCTTCAATCCACGATCATCTAGCACAACACCCGGTTGGATTTCTTGGTGGTCGAGCACGTGTAATTCGGGCGGCAGCAGTTCGGCGCCATGATGACCCGTTCGGTAGCCCCGATCTAGCTCATAAGCTAAGTTCAAGCCCCGAGCGATTTTGTCCACGCCAACAGGTCCGATAAGCTTAATGGGTGCTGGCCGCCCTGCGACCCACGAACTCAAATTGAAAGCCTGTATATCCGCGATGTGATCAGAGTGAAAATGGGTGAGGAATACGCCGTCGAGTCTTTCAAGGGGTAAACCTCCACGTTGAACCACGGTCGAAGAACCTGCACCGGCATCAAACAAATAAAAGTGATCAGGGGTGACAACCGCAATACAGGCCTGCGCGCGATCAGCAGCGTTGCCTAACGGCGAGGCACTGCCGCAGACATAAACACGCAGATTGTCTGACTCGCCGAAACCGCTGCCAAGCACGGCCGGCGCCAGCTGCCTAAACACCCGATCTTGAACTGCAGGCACCTGAATAAGGATAAACCCGGCGATAACGACCAGCGTGGTCGTTATGAATATGGCTTTAATAAGTTTCATGTATGAATTTCCTTGCTACGATCGATGATCTCAGCCTCAACACGCCAGATACGATCCTGGCCCCAACAATTCATGACTCCTGGCAGACTACCGCCGCTGACGCGGAAACTAGGCACCCCCCATAGACCGGCATGATTCATTGCGTTGATGTTTTCTTCAAGCTGGCTTTGCCAGTCAGCGTTATGATCTATAAGGGACGGATCAAATTCTGCGCGCCGACAAACCTCATGCAGACCCCGCGCGTCCCAGATAGGCAGCCCTTCGGCAAATGTCGCATTAAGGTATTGAGTCACAAACGCTGTGCCACAGCCAACCTTTTCAGCCGCGGCATAGACGGCGAAAGCCCGCTTCACCGGTTCGCCGAAGGGATCTGCCATAGGACCAAATTTAACACCGTAATAGCGCGCCTCCCGTGCAGCATCCGCTATGATATAGCGTTGTTTTGCGAATGGCGCTGGCACGCCTCGCATCATCATTGGCATAACCGGGCGCAGGTGAAACTCAACCCCGGTCCGTTCGACCAGATCTAACACCCGTTGATGTCCAATAGCGGTGTAGGGGCTGCGCAGCGATGGAAAATATTCCAGCAACACCCCTCTCGTATCCAATGGCTCATCCGATGGTGTATGCGCCGTCTCTTCTGGAACAACGGGCATCGGACAAACGAAATCTCCACTACCAAAGCCTTCATTTTGGAGTCGCTGCTCAAGCAGATGCAGCCGATCAACGCCCCAGAACCACTCGCCCTCAAAATAGAACATACCGCCGTAGTAGTGACCCAGCCGTTTTCGCATCTGCGTACCCATGTTGAGGTGCGCGTTCGAGCTTATCGCAGCGCCTCTTGGTAAATCCCCCTGCCACAACGCCTCACCTATCCGAATGGCCTCGTCAGCAAAGGCATCTTTCTTGAGCAAACTAACCAAGTGGCCATTGGCGATCGCTATTGATTCAGAATCGGGGGCTTGGAAGTCTGAGGCGGCGTTAAGTGAAAAATCCGTATCGAAGAATGGCGCGATAAGCTGCGCATCTCGCCTCGCCCAGGCGTCAAACCGAGTGCCGTCACCTTTGTAGGTATCATCTGGCGCCTTCGCCAGATGGACGACGAAATCTAATGCGTACTTTTCACGTAGCGCGTCTAACTTTTGCACGGCGAGATGACTATAGGGGTCATTAACCGTATGAAAATAGTAGACCCGTGGTTGCTCAAAGCGAAACCGACGCAAATAGCCCGCTTT
>JBLHRT010000184.1:0-5899 GCA_047626255.1 Candidatus Azotimanducaceae bacterium | reverse complement strand
AGTGCTGCTCGACGGACCGTCACCCTGAGTAGGCAGGCCATCGACGATCAGGAATATATTGTCGGGTGGAGTTTCCATCTGTCTGACGGCTGAAAAGACGTTAAACAGGGACGTGCCACCGTTAGGTGCCACCGCGTAGAGGTTTTCCAACGTTGCATCCATCGCAGCGCGATCGCTGGTGCTTACCCAAGGGCTGGGGTTGCTGCCCAGCGGCATGACAGCGGTATTGAATGCCATCAGAGAGAACTCTACATCCTTGGGTAGGTTGGCGGTTATCCAGTCCACCGTGCGCACAGCCCGCTGCCATTTTGTCGCGCGTCGCTTTTGCTCATCGGGTAACAGGTTCAATCGAATGGCGTTAACAATAGTCTTGTGTAGCATGCTGGCTGAGGCGTCAATCAATACCAGTATGTGTTCGCCACCGACATTCAAGCCGGTCAGGTATTGCCGATTACCATCCCCGACAAATGAGCGCAGGCTCGTGCCTGCCAATTCTGATCCGTCGACCGTGCCAGCAAGGTTGGCGTTCTCGTCTTCGAGCAGCTTCAATTCCGACTTGAGCTTCTCGATAGAGTCCGACGAGCTCGCGCCGGATTCGGCCTCGCTAGCAATGGCTGCGGTCAGCGCCTCGATAGTATTGATCATCTCTTGTGTCACCGCGGCGGTGGTGACGGTCTGATCCTGGACTTCTTCAATGGTGGTTTTAAGCGCTACCAGGCGTTCTGTCTCGTCAATAACTTGTGTCTGCAGGAGTTGTGCCTCGGCCATTAGCTCCGCGTTAATTTCCTGACTGGTGGCCTCGGTAGAATGATTGATGACGATAAAAACCAAAATCACGGCGCCAAAGCCACAAGACATAATGTCGAGAAACGCCATGCTAAAGACATTGGTACTGCGGCGTCTAGTCATCAGTTAGCCGCTCGAGATCAGGGTCAGTGACTGGCCGTCCAAGGTGATGGTATCACCCGGGCTGACACGTACCTGGCCATGAATTTGTTGTTGATTGAGCATCACACCGTCAGCATCTGCTTCCACAAAGGTCTGTTGCCCCCTCGGATAGATCGTGCACTTGGGGCGCTGTCGGTCCTCGATGAGCTGTTCGCCATTAACACCTGTCAGGTTTAAGACCGTGCCGATGGGCCAGGCATGGCTGCCTAGCAAAACATGGGACACGCTGCGCTGGTTATTGGCCGTTGGAGCGACTGTTAACGGGGCTGCCATTGTTGCGTCGCCAGTGCTATCCATGCTGAGGCTGGTGATATAGGCAACTTGGTTTTGATCGCTACGCAGGCGGTCAAGGTGCCGGGACATGCCGCGGCTCACAACATCGGCTGTAAGCCGTTCAACGCTGATGTCTCGTAACAACGCGAGTGAATCTGTCAGGCCAGGAAAGCCATTGAATCGATGTGATACCAGTAGTCTGGCTCCTGAGCCTTTGGTTAACGCTCTTACTGCCTGGATCACGGCGGGGTAGACGTTGCTGCAGGCATTCAATAATAAATTATCCGATACGGATACCCCATGATGAACACCATCATGTTCAAGGCTAAAAGCCTGGTCAGGCTGGCTGTCACGTTGGGCGATCCAGCCGGGAATACGATCAAAGAGTAACTGCTCGCTGTCGGCCTTATGCATCGGGTCATAACGTGATGTCTGGATGAGCTGACTGGCGATGATGTTTGCCCAGCGATCCCAGAGTGTAAACAAGCCGGTTTCAATGACGGTGCGGGTGCTTGATCGGCGGATGTTGCCATCGATGGTTAAGTGACTCAATGTGATCCGGTGCAGATGGATATCAAGATACAGACATTGTTGATGGGGCTGACCGACGGCGGCTACCAGGGCTGTGTCGACGAGCCCGACCACGGGAATACGAGCTTCCTTGATAATGCCGAGTAGCAGGCTTAGTTGATCGGTTGAATAGTCGCCGGGAATAGCCAGTACAGCCTCGTCAGCGGGGACCGGTAATGATTGCCAGATAACTTCCAGATGTTGCAGTACCAGGTCCGCATGATGGCGAATATGGCTGCTAGGTGTTGCTAGCGGGCTGGTATCGAGTTGCTGCCAGAAGCGCGTGTTGGTCCAGCGCGGTAACAGTCGCGCATGCGTCTGGGCAGCCTCGCCAATCAGTAGCTCGCTGCCATCGAGAACAGCATAGCCTGGGCTGCAGGCAACCCTGGCGCCATCGATGCTGACATCGACGCCGCTGTCGTTAATTTCAATCAGAGCGGTGGTCAAAATGTCATCCTTTAGCTTTGCAGATGTGCGACTAAGCGGTTGTCGCAATAGGTCTCAGAATCGAGCACCAGACGTTCCTGGGTAAGTTGTAGCTGGTGCAGCAAAAACATGATCAATATGCTAATGAGTAGCGCCACAAAGGTTGAGTTGAACGCCACCCCAAGACTCTGGGTAACACCCGCGATATCTCCTTGTGCGGCCTTGTTTGCCTGTGCCAGTGCCTGGCCAATACCTCGAACCGTTCCCAAGAACCCAATGGAGGGTATTGCCCAGGCGATATACCGAATCATGGATAATTCTGAATCAAGTCGGTCGGATTCTGACGCGCAACTAGCGCGCACCGTGTTCGACACATCTTGAATATTGCGTGTTGACCGAAACCGGTGCAGCGCTGTTAGCAAGGTGCGGGGCAGCAAAAATGATTGCTGCTGCTCCGACAAAGCTTGAATGGGGCGTGAATATTCACGGGTATCTTCCGGCAGAATACTGGTGCCGGCAGTGCTGGGGATCAGGTCGAATTGCATGACCTGACGTTCTTGACGCGCCAGATTTGCTTTGAACGCCATCAGTGCCAGTGCCCATGCCATCAAAATAAAGCAGGACTCCTGCTCGAAATCACGGAGAACAACATAGGTTGAACGCTCTGGCACATAGTCAGGATTGGCGTTCATTTCAATGGCCTCCTGAGCAAGGATAGCCGCGGCGTTAGGTCTAATCACAGAAACATAAATACCATGGATGATAATGATGGCAATAATCAGTGAGAATAGCTGAAAGATAAATTCGATCGGGAATTGTCTGCGCACAAGAGTTACCTAGATGTTGGTGGGGAAATCGACGGCTTTGTCGGTATCGATTTCCTCGCTGGTGATAAAGGTTTCAACGGTTTGTTCTAAGGGCGTTACCTGCGCCTTGGTCGTGTCACCGGACTTGGGGTCAAAGGGCTCGAGGTCAGAGGACTCCGTTACGGTTGTTGATGGTAGGTTGTTAGCAATGGGCGCTGAAGAGGCGGGCTGCTCAGCGGCCAAGCCGCTGTCAAGACCTAGCAGGCAAAGCAGTAGGCTCGCGAGTAGGCGCTTGTTGATGCACTTTATAGGGTGCTTGTTCATTCGAGGTACCTTGCCAGGCGAAAACCCACATCGGTGCGGCCCTTATCTCCGTAATCCCGGAAGGTCCAGCGTAGCTCGCTGAAACGTCCGTGGGTGTAATTCGAACCCTTGATCACGTGATATTGGCCTGTCTCGCTGCCCCACGGATCTACGAGTGTGATCTTCGGCATATCGAGACTGTAGTAGTCGTGTATCCATTCGGAGACATTGCCGGCCATATCAAACAGACCGCGGGGGTTAGCAGCAAACGCGCCAACGGGTGATGGGCCGCGGTAATGATCGTTATAACCTTTAATGGTGTAAGTCACCATGTTCTCTGCAGAGGCGTCAGCGTAGTTCGCCCCAATGGTGCTCGGTGGCATGCTGTCGCCCCACGGAAAGCGTGTGGGTGCAGGGCCAGCTGCGTACCGGGCGGCCCACACCCATTCAGCCTCGGTGGGTAGGCGATAGCCCGTGGTGATTGGTGTCACGGCCTTCCAGCTACCTTTGACGGCTGCGTACGCGGGTTGCAGGTCTTGCTGTTCGCTAAGCCAGTTACAAAATCGCACGGCCTCTTCCCAAGACAGGTTGACGACAGGTCGGTCTGCCTCGTCCAACAAGGCGCGACCCAGTACACCTGAGTCATGCTGGCTTTTGAATCGCTTGAATTCAGCGTTGGTGACTTCATGCTCGCCCATATAGTAGGGCCGTGTGAGTTCGATCTGTTTTTCGATTTCGTTCGAGCGTCTGCCGGGTTCCCGTCGTCCGGCACCCATGCCAAATTTGCCGGGCAGTACCAATTTCAATGTCTGGCCAAGATGGGTGGTCAATGTGTCGGGCCGAGCGGCAACACGTGCCTGTGCAAGGGTTTGCAGCGCGACGTTAAGTGCCTGGGGCAAGCCGGGCTGCGGGGTGACCACTGTTTTGAAGGTCACGTAGCCGGGCTTTTCAATGCGAATGTCATGGGGACTGGTATTGAGTTCAAGGCGTGTGATTGGCGTTGGCTGACGCTGACCATCGATAAATAGCAGGGCGTCTGCCGGCGTCAGGTTGAGTCTGACGGTACCCAGAATGGGTTTGAGTTGGCGGTTAAATATCAGCTGGTCATCGGCACCTAGTGCGACCGTGCCTTGGGCTTGCCCATAGCCTGCCTTGGTCAGCTTGATACGGTAGGCGGGTGCTGGCGCCAGCGTCAACGTCATGGGTGTCTGGCCTCGAAAGCGGCCGTCAACTGTGATGCTAGCCCCCGCGGGGCTGGAAGTAATGGCGAGTTGTCCGTCAGCAACGTCAAGGCTGACGAGGGGTATCACCTGGTCAACACCTGCGATAATATCGAGTAGTACCTCTTTAGGTTTAAAGCCGGGCTTAGCGACACGCAGCACGCGCTTGCCTTCAACGGCTTCTACCGTGGCAGGCGTCTGCGCCACGGTTTTGTCGTCAAGACTGATGTCAGCCCCGCTGGGGGCCGAGCTGACATTGAGTTGCGCCCACGCAGGCAGCAGGTCAGCCGTCAATGTTTGTTGTATGCGCTTCCCCTGAATGTCGACTTCGGTACGATAAGGCTGGTAGCGGGCAGAGATCAGGCTGACCTGGCGGCGGCCTGGCACCACGTCGTCAAGGACCACCGGGGTCTCTCCCATAGTGACGCCATCAATGAATACCTCAGCGCGAGCCTCAGGGTTCGTCAGCACTTCGAGAATGCCGGGTAACGGCGCCATGGAAAACCCATAGCTTTGGTCGGCGTCGTCGCCCACGGTCACCGCTTCTCGCAGGGTTTGGTAGCCGGGGTGATTCGCCTCAAGCACATATTCACCCGGGAGCATCAGGTAGCGCTCACCCAGTTGGTATGTGAAGAAGCCTTCGGCAATGCCAAGATCATTCGGTTGAGGGCTGATATCAAAACGCACGGCACGAGCACTAAAGATAAAGAGCACGACAAGAGCGAGTACAATAAAGCCGCTAGACACGAGAATAGGTAAGGGTGCCAGCCGCCATTGCCGCCCCGTCTTGGCATCTTCCGCGCGAGTAAATGGCGTGGCCTCGATGATCTGTTGTTCTTCATTGGCTTTAGACATCAGATCTTCTCATCGCAGCTAATGTAAATTTCCTGTGGTGAGTTACCGCCGGCGAGGGTCAATCGACGTTGAACGTCTCGATAGCCTGATCGCTTGCCAACGATAGTATACGTGCCGGGGAATAGAGATAACTCATGGCGTTCAAGAGGCCCTAATACACCAACCTTATAAACCGTGACACTCGTCACATTGTCGGAGGTGAGTACCACAGGTATCGCAATTCTGGCGAGGGACGTCAGTTGTGAAAGATCACTATATTGTTGTTGCAGGCGTGGGCCTCGGCGCTTGATTCTCGACGTGGTGATGAGGCTTTGATTAGCGCTCTTCAATTCTTCGTCTTCACGCATTAGGCCAGGGTTGTCGAGATGACGGGTTATGGCCTCATCAAGGGTCTGCCGTTGGCGCGCTTGTTCTAATCCCTTGCGGGCGAAAATCAATGTTGGGTCAACGCTCAGTAATTGCTCGAACTGCGCGATGGCAGCTGGCCAGTCTTCTGTG
>JBLHRT010000183.1:0-5965 GCA_047626255.1 Candidatus Azotimanducaceae bacterium | reverse complement strand
TATAAACCCTCAATAAAATGCAGGTCACTGTGGCACACGCCGGCCGCCGACGTCCTGATCAGGACCTCACGGGGGCCAGGCTTGGAAATACTAATTTGTTCGATTTCCAGGGGTTGGCCAATTTCTCTGAATATGGCAGCTTTCATGGGCTCTCTCCGATTATTTGACTGTATGAACAGCCAGTTTGTATTGATCGATTCGGGGTGACAATTTTTCCGACAGGGCTGACTATAACGACACAGGGCCTGCGAATCCACTGTCTGACTAACGCCCCTCAAGATTCGAGCTAGGTTTGGGTTGTATCATCTGATGACACAACCCAGCGGCAACTCGAATCGCGTATGTTTGATCAGGTAGTCCAATCGGCAGCGCATCGGCCTGCAAGGCCACTACCACGGGAAACCGCTTCGCATCGTCAGGCATTCCGTGGATAATGATTGAGTAAATATGAAGGAGATACCGATGGATTGCCCAAAGTGTCATGGCTCAATGACCGAAAACACCCTCAGCACGCTTACCGGTGGTGTCACTGTCGATAAATGCGTCGACTGCCAAGGCATATGGTTTGATGTGGGCGAAGCCGAGAGACTCAAAGACAAGTGGATGTCAGACCATGTCGACGATGGCGACCCAGTGGTGGGCAAGACTAACAACCTGATTCGCGATATCGATTGTCCACGTTGTGGCGTACGCATGACCAAGCTGTCGGACCCCCAGCAGAAACATATCCAGTATGAGGCATGCAAGGAACACGGCATGTATTTTGATGCCGGTGAATTTACCGACTACAAATATGAAACATTGATGGACACTTTTCGTGACTTCATCTTCGCCTTAAGGAAACGCTAACCGGCAACCTAAAGACCTACCTCACCTTCGCCCGGAGTTACTGTGAACGAACTTATTTCAAGACGTCTGCGCCACCGAGTCAGAATACTGGGCGATCTACTCGGCGAAACCATGACCGAACAATATGGTCCGGCCTTCGTCGAGAAAATCGAAGAAATCCGCGTACTCGCCAAGGAGCGTCGTCAGGACAGCGCAGAAACAGGCGAGGCACTGCACGCGGTACTCAAAGACCTGGAGGGCGACGAACTGGTGTCTGTCGCCAGGGCTTTCAATCAGTTTCTGAACCTTGCCAATATCGCCGAACAAGCCGAGGCCAATGAAGCCGTCCACGGTGAGTTTCCCGAGGTATCCAATCTCAACAGCTTGTTTACCCGCCTGGCAGACACCGATGTCAGCCAGGAAGACTTGGCAGCGACTATCCACAAGGTCAGTTGCGAGCTGGTGCTAACAGCCCACCCGACAGAGATTACCCGGCGTACACTGATCCAGAAATACAACCGAATCGCCAGCCAGCTGGAGCGCGTCACAGAAGACAAACCGCTAACGGGCAATGATCGACTGGAACTTGAGCGGTTAATCGCCGAGGTGTGGTACACCGATGAAATTCGCACAGAACCACCGACCCCTCAGGATGAGGCCAAGTGGGGCTATGCCGTCATAGAACAATCATTCTGGAACGCCATACCAGCACTCTGGAAGGGTCTAGACCAGATCTTGTTCAGCCACACAGGCACGCATCTCGAGATTACCGCGACGCCGGTTAAAATCGCGTCGTGGATGGGCGGCGATCGTGACGGCAACCCGAACGTCACCGCGGTCGTCACCGAAGAAGTGGTAAGGCTGGCGCGCTGGATGGCCGCCGACTTATATCTTCGCGACGTTGAAGAATTGTTGGCACAGCTATCCATGAGCCGTTGCAACGAAGAGATCAGGGCCCTATCCAATGACGAGGCGCATGAACCCTACCGTGTAGTGCTGCGCCGACTGCGAGAGCAGCTCACCGCCACTCGGCTGTGGTCGTCTACCGATGAGCCGCCCACTGACGGGCTTATTCTGCAGCGCGAGCAATTGTTGAGCCCACTGCTTGCGTGCTACCAATCACTACATAGCTGCGGCATGGGTATCATTGCCGATGGTCTGTTGAAAGATACATTGATCAGGGTGTCAACTTTCGGCGTCACTCTCGTTGATCTTGATATTCGCCAGAGCGCTGACAAGCACGTTGACCTGCTTGACGAGCTTACCATGTACCTGGAGCTCGGCAGTTACAAAACATGGTCTGAGTCTGCACGTCAAGATTTCCTGGTCGCTGAACTCGACACCAAGCGACCCTTGATACCCGCTGACTGGGTACCCTCTGACAGAGTTATCGAGACCCTCAATACATTCCGCCTTATCGCCAACGATGAGGCCGAGGGAATTGCCTGCTATATCATTTCAATGGCAAAAAATCCGTCTGATGTACTGGCTGTCGTATTGCTGCTGCGCAAATGCGGACTGCGTAAGCAACTGCCCGTTGTGCCCTTGTTCGAAACCCTTGAAGATCTAGAGAATGCCGCCTGGACACTCGAGCGATTACTGCGTATCCCCTGGTACACCAAGTATATAACCGGTTATCAGCAAATCATGATCGGTTACTCGGATTCCGCCAAAGATGCGGGTCAGATGGCCGCCGCGTGGGCACAGTATCGAGCTCAGGAAGACTTGGTCACAATCGCTGAGAAATATTCCGTGCAACTCACTTTATTCCATGGCCGCGGCGGCACCGTGGGTCGTGGTGGCGGGCCAGCCCGCGCCGCTATCCTGTCACAGCCACCGGGATCTATCTCCAATAGTATTCGCGTCACCGAACAAGGGGAGATGATCCGCTTTAAGTACGGCTCGACATCGTTGGCGCTAAATAATCTTGACCTGATTCTTGGTGCCGCCATCGAAGCAAGCTTGATTCCACCACCTAAACCCCGTGAGAACTGGCGTCTATTGATGAATCGGTTGGCGGAGATCGCCCGCGACTCCTATCGCGGTATGGTGCAGGAAGATCCACACTTTGTTGATTATTTTGATCAGGGCACACCGGAAAAAGAACTCGCCAAACTGGCCCTAGGTAGTCGTCCGGCACGTCGCCCCTTGGACCCAGGCCAGAAGAAGAGTATTGACGACTTGCGCGCTATTCCCTGGGTCTTTGCGTGGACTCAAAAACGCATGATGCTACCTGCTTGGCTGGGCACTGATAGCGCCTTCGGGGAAGAATTTGGTGGCAAGGACTTGCACACGCTGAGGGAGATGATTGCCGAGTGGCCATTTTTCCAATCTCAGCTGGACATGCTAGAAATGGTACTCAGCAAGGTCGATGCCGATATAGCTCGCCAATACGACGAAGCCCTGGTAACACCAGAACTTCAAGTGATGGGTGAGGAACTGCGAGTGCGCATGCTGGGTTTGATTGACAATGTCAATAACCTCAAGAGTCAGGGGCATCTACTGGAGTCATCCCCGGAGATAAGGCGCACGCTGGAATTGCGGCACCCCTATACCGATCCCCTGCACTTCTTGCAGATCGAACTGATGGCGCGTGGTCGACAAGCATCAGTCGCCGATTCTCATGCAGATGCTGTAGATCCATTCGTTGATAAGGCCTTGCTGGTCACTATCGCCGGAATTGCTGCCGGTATGCGTAATACTGGCTAGAGCGATCAGCCACAATCCACAGTAACTGCGGCCGAGGCGCGGGTCGCTTTGCTCAGAGCCTCGTCGATCGTGGCTCCTCTGGCCAGTGCCACGCCCATACGCCGCCGCCCGCTGACCGCAGGCTTACCAAACAAACGGATGTCTGTATCAGGCTCCTGTAACGCCAGCTCTAGCCCCCTGAACGTCAATTGCTGTGACTCTCCCTCCACTAGCAGCACACTAGACGCTGACGGGCCACGCTGCCGAATAAGGGGAATCGGCAGGCCGAGCACCGCGCGCACATGTAAGGCAAATTCGGATAGATCTTGCGAGATCATGGTCACCATGCCGGTATCGTGAGGACGTGGCGAAACCTCACTGAAAATCACTTGATCACCGGCAACAAACAGCTCAACGCCGAAGAGCCCCCAGCCACCTAGTGCTTGCGTGACTTGCCGGGCGACTGACTCAGCTTGCTCCCGCGCCACAGCAGACATCGGCTGGGGCTGCCAAGACTCACGATAGTCACCCTCCTCCTGGCGATGACCGATGGGCTCACAAAAGCTGGTGCCATCCCGGTGGCATACGGTAAGCAAGGTGATTTCATAATCAAAGTCTACAAAACCTTCAACGATAATTCGGCCGGCACCGGAACGCCCGCCTTCTTGAGCATAGTCCCAGGCTGCTGTGATGCCTGATGCGTTCTTGACGAGGCTTTGGCCTTTACCGGAAGAGGACATCACCGGCTTGATAACGCAGGGCAAGCCGATATTGACGATGGCCGCCTGACATTCCTGCAAGGTGTCTGCGAACGCATAAGGCGATGTACTCAAGCCCAACTCCTCCGCCACCAACCGCCGAATACCCTCGCGGTTCATGGTTAGCCGTGTTGCCCTCGCCGTGGGAATAACGCGCCAGCCTTCGTGCTCAAGAGCCACCAGTGTATCGGTATGCAGGGCCTCGATTTCAGGAATAATGTAGTCCGGCTTCTCACGCTCGATAATCTCCCGCAACGCAGGCCCATCGAGCATGGAGATCACATGACTACGATGAGCCACCTGCATAGCCGGCGCATCGGCATAGCGGTCAACAGCGATCACCTCAACCCCAAGACGCTGCAGCTCAATCGCGACCTCTTTACCCAGCTCGCCGCTGCCGCAAAGCAGCGCGCGCGTGCCATTGACCGCAAGCGGAGTACCGATTGAAAGGTGAGGAATGGTCATTCGAGGCGCCCGAAAAACTAATAATGACGTCTAGAGTACCAAATTCGGGCAGGCCCGAATATCAGTGATGGAGAAATAGCGGGGAGATGGTTAGAGGGTGGATGAGGATAGGGATCGACAGGGAGGGATAGAGAGAGATAGGGACAGCCATCAGGAGGGATAGGGACAGCCATCAGCAAAGACCGAAGATTAGGGTAGGGACAGCCGTCAACAAAGACCAAAGATTGTAAAAGATAAGTAAAAGATAAGTAAAAGATAAGGACAGCCATGAAACTGCTTGTTGAATCGGCAGGAATCTTTAGTTACTATGGCGCCCCTTCAGCGGGTAAACGCTGAAAGACCACCCAGACAGGTCGCATTGTCACCTGTCTGCCCGTGCTTTATTGGGGCCATAGCTCAGCTGGGAGAGCGCAACACTGGCAGTGTTGAGGTCGACGGTTCGATCCCGTCTGGCTCCACCAAGTACATCATGAGATTTTTTGCTTCGTAAGAAATATCGTGATGCCCAGCAGATGTTACGACGTAACACCGAAAGGGAGCAGACTTACAACTCCGCACAAACTCAAATGAAAACCCAATCCCAAATTTCGTACTACGGCGCTTTGTCAAACTAGCCAACGCGCTAGCGCGCCCAACATCCAACACTGCTGAAATGGTCAAGTATTTTTGACCACACTGTTAACGTTTCTCGCCAGAGCTAGATAAGCAGCTAGATAAGGACACCCATCACTACAAGCTAGATAAGGACACCCATCACTACCAGCTCGCAGTCTCAACGGGCATACATACCAAACGAGCAAAGCGTTCGCCGCTCGGGCGTCGCATATTGTTATGGCACACTGACTTTGGCCACCTCATTGGAGTCGATATTACCACCTCGTTTAATATGGGTGAGCAAATGGCAAGGATAACTAGAAAACACTTTTCACCAGCGTTCCAACTCGAAGCAGCGCAGCCTGTCGTCGACTAGAACTATTCGATTCGAGAAGCCGCAGATGCGATGAACGTCGAAAATTTATCCATGGGTAAATGGGTACGCAAACTCAAGCTTGAACGGGAAGGAAAGCCCGGTGGTAGCTCTGCGGGAGCACGCAAAACAACAAGAATAGTGACTTACAATGGCGATTCTTTAAGCCGCTATCGCGCCACCAAACTGATGAAAGCCTTGAATCTCGTGAGTGGTTAGGTGCCTAAACATAATCGGAAAAAAAGTTCCGGAAAAAAAG
>JBLHRT010000182.1:0-5990 GCA_047626255.1 Candidatus Azotimanducaceae bacterium | reverse complement strand
TCTGGCAAGAGTTTACCGATACGGTGACACTTCCTGCTGGATCTATGCCAGGCATATGGGGCTTGTCCGAGCTGTCAGTGCGGGACAAAGCTGGGAATTTCAAACATAACAGTTTCACTGAATTAGTACATTTTAATGTTGATTAACAAGACCCCGTGACAACAACAAATTTCCAAACTTTAGATTGACGCGGCTCAATTTTCCTTACCAAAACGTAAATATAATCATACGTAATGACGGAGGATATTTTTGATGCCAGTTTTTCTGATGCCAATAGTCACCAAACAAACAATGAGAGATTCGCGAACCGCTATTCACTTATCAATAGCGGCAGCCCTTCTCTGCCTGCTGCTTTCTGTATTGGCGAACGCTGCCTCTACAGCCCCTAATACCACCCTTGAAGTGCCACTGGTTACCCTAGAGCTTCTAGGCAGGTGGCACGGTGGCCCGGTATTCTCCAGTGTGATTTCCGGAGACTATATCTACTACGGTATGGGTGGCAGCATACGCGTCGTAAAAATCAATCCCGCGCATCAAAATAATACCGCGTCATGGAAGCAAGTTGCCTCCATGACGACCGCTGGCGTTGTCCATGATATCGATGCCGCCAATGATCATCTTTATGTCGCAGATGATAGCGGCGCCTTGAGAATTATCGACATTTCCACCCCAACCAAACCCGTTGAGGTTGCCGAGGTTCAACTCAAGCCTAATGTAAGGGCCATTTCGGTCAATGGCAATTATGTGTATCTCGCCAATGGCTGGGCAGGATTGATCATTGTCGATGTCACTAACCCCAAACGTCCAAAAATAGTCAAGCAGCACAAAACCCCAAGCTACGCGACAGATGTCTATGTAGTTGACTCTCTAGCGCTGGTCACGAACATGAAGGATGGCATTAGATTGATCGACGTCGAAAACCCGCTGCAACCAAAAGAACTCGGATACTTTGACATACCCGGTTTTGCACACGGTGTATTTGGGTTGAATGATCAGGCCTATATCGTCGGCCTGGAAGAAAACGAGGGTGAAGATGCCGGCATGACGATATTAGACATTTCCAATCCAGCAGCCCCCGTCAAAACCGGCTTCTACAAATTGCAGTATGGTGCTGAACGCATATGGGTTGAGAATTCATACGCCTATCTCGCAGGCGTTGCCAATGATGCAGGCCTCACCATAGTCGATGTCTCTGACCCCTCGCTGCCGAAAAGAATAGGCAGTTACAATCATGCAACCTGCTCCGAGTCTGTCACCGTGTCTGGCTCACATGCCTACTTGTCACACGGCGACCTGGGCCTTGAAATCATCGACTTGTCGCGCCCCAGTGAAGCACCCGTGGTGCAGCACTATGATGCTGCAGGCAGAGCTCGGGCTGTCGAGGTGAAGGGTGACTACGCCTTTATTGCCAATGGATACACGGGCCTGCGAGTGGTTGACGTCTCAAACCCCGCCTTGATCAAGGAGGCGTCAACACTCCTGACCTACAGGGCTGTAGATATACACCTAGCGGGTTCTTACGCCTACATCGCTGATGATTGGGCGGGCATGCGAATCATTGACGTCAACAATCCATTGTCACCTGTCGAGGTTGGGCATGTTGATACCCCAGGCAATGCTGAAGGTATCACGACAGTAGACGGACATGCCTTCGTGGCTGATGGCCAAGCTGGCTTGCGAATACTGGATATCACCGACCCAACGGCACCTAACGAAATCGCAGCTCTCGACACTGACGGTTACTCGTACAATGCACACGTGGTTGGGAATCTTGCTTTCGTTGCCGATGGTGAGAATGGGCTACGTATAATCGATCTATCAAAGATGCCACAGGTCAAAGAGGTCGGCAGCTTTATGCCACCGAGAGAACGAGTCGATGTCCGAGAAGTGGAAGTACGGGGCGCATACGCTTACGTCGCAGCGGGATACTCTGGCGTATCTGTCGTTGATATCTCAGACCCTTCCCAGCCCCGCGAGGTTGCCCACCATGCCACACCTAGAAGCGCCACGGACATCACTCTTTCAGGTGACTATGCTTTTGTAGGTGATTCAAGGTGGCTGCGAGTCATTGATGTCTCAGTCCCGTCATCACCTAAAGAGGTCGCCGCATACCAGTCCCCCGCTAGCACAGGAAGCATATGGGCGACAGACTCTCGCGCGTATGTCGCAGCCTACGAGGCTGGCTTGATGATCTTTGGTTTGAGTCGTCCGGATGAAATGGCGGCGGATGAAATGGGGGCGGAGTAGAATGACAACGAATGGCAGAAATGGCTTACACCACGAATAGACGTTGTGTTCTAATCCATGGAGTAAGTGAACGACGCTTACCGCTTACATTGCGATGAGCCAAGCTTAGTGCCGGCGAGTCATCCATTTTTTGGCAACATCGAAAGGATCTGCGATTGTTCACCTTTTTACCAAAGCCTATCCGCGGTGTATTGGTCAGCATATTAGTCACTAGCAGCACTGTGTTCTGGTGCATCCCGCTGTATTTGTTTGCGTTTCTTCGCTTTGTTGGTCCCGCGACAGCTGAACCCTGGTGTACACGCCGCGCCATGAACATGGCCGAGCTTTGGATTGATTGCAACAACCTGTTTATGGGGTTGTTTGTAAAGCTTGATATAGAGATACGAGGTGGCGAAGACCTGAGTCCGACCAACTGGTACCTGGTCTTTAGCAATCACCAATCCTGGGCAGATATCATCATTCTGCAGCGCGTGTTGAATCGAAAAATTCCGATGCTAAAATTTTTCATCAAACAACAACTTATCTATGTGCCAGTAATCGGAATAGCCTGGTGGGCGCTCGACTTCCCCATTATGAAACGATACTCGCGGGAGTACTTGAAGAAGCACCCGGAAGACAAGGGAAAGGATCTAGACGCCACTCGCAAAGCCTGTGAAAAATTCAAAATGACGCCTGTGGCGATCCTGAATTTCCTAGAAGGAACTCGGTACTCGCCAGCGAAAAGCGTCAGTCAGACCTCGCCCCACAAGCACTTACTGCGACCGAAGGGCGGCGGTGCCGCTCTAGTGATCAATTCTCTGGGCGACAAACTCGACTGCATCCTGAATATCACTATTCATTATCCAGATGGCGTACCCGGGTTCTTCAAGTTTCTTAGCGGTCACACTAAACGTGCCACCGTCATCATAGAACACCTGCCTGTTCCCATAGAAGATACCGAAGGTGATTCAGAGCGTGGCGTAACCTTGAAGGAAAATTTCCGCCAATGGATCAACGGTGTCTGGGAAGAAAAGGACAAGCAATTAGACGTATTAGGGTCAGAGTAAACCGCTCTGCTAGCTCGACTGACCAGGGGTCGGATAAGTGTGCGTCATTCAATCGCTGTTTGTGTGGTTGAGGATACCCGACGGCGCTGGAATGTTATCAGTGCAGCAATAAGGGTTTGCTGTCCTCCGTAGAGCAGGAGGGTAAACAGAACCATATCGCCCATTGTGCCTGTACTGCCCGCAATGGCGGGGAACATAGAAGCCTTGATTAACAGGCCGAGGTTGATATTACGCACAACGACTTCCATTTCTATCGCAGTGCTATCTGCTCTGGATAGTCGTAAGAGCCTTGCCACACCCCAGCTTGAAACAACAAGAATGGCGATAAACGCGCTCACGAGCCCAATGTTCTCCATGCCAAAAGCATTGACATCTAATCGGCCGGCACTGCTAGAACCGGCGACGATAAGAAAAATACCAAAGAGCGAAGCGCGAATACTCCATTTGGAAATCCAACCCGCATGCTGGGAAATATAACGCAGCAACATCATCCCTACAACCAGCGGTAATAGCAGTGTCAGGGCGATGTCACTGATGATTTTTTCGGCTGGCATGACGAAATCGGCAGGCAAGTATTGCGTCACCAGCAAGCCCAAGATCAACGGTGTTGTGATCAGGCAAGCAAATGTCGTTAATCCCGTGATTGAGATGGATAGTGGCGTATTCCCACGCGCCAAATAGGTAACTATCAACGCAATTCCGATAGCCACACCTGGGCTGAGACCCGCATAGCTAATGAAAACAAAGGCGATCAATGGAACCAGGATTAACTGAATGATGATTCCAAAGGTTACCGCTCGGGGTTCCCGCATTACGTCTTTGAAATCGCTTATTGTGAGCGTGGCGCCCATGCCAAGCATGGCGAATGACAGCTGGAAGGCCGCAAACCAGTATTCATATTCAACATAAACCTCCCCCTTAGAAACAATCTTAGAAAAACCTTAGAAACTATCGTATAAGCTAGACACGTTATCCGACACTCGTTAGTTCACCGCGAGCCAGCAAAGTCTATGGGTTGACGGAGGAATACTCAACCCGGCGACATGAACTCTCTAGCCAACCTTACCGAACTATACTTTCACATCGGGGGCGAGGGGAGGAAAGATAAACGATCTTTTTGCAGCGAGGCTTTCGTTGCTTATTAGCTTTAAGCCCATCCGACCCCTTCCATCTTTACCATCACTGTCAACAGGGTGTAGTCTTGCTAACTACCCGCCCCAATGATCAGCCCATCATCAAAACTACGTAGCCTGAATATGCCAAAATTTGACGGGCATTACGGATTCCCTACCTGTTTCTGCGACGTTGGGACAAGTTAATACTACGGATACTGCGGTGCTGCTTGTAGGAGATTATTTGCGATACTCAATTGTTGGATGTAATCAGGAATACGGTGGTATTGGTAGTATCTAACCGAAGCCTTTCAAGGACCCCTGCTAACAGGCATCCGAAATTTCATATACACGTTATAGATGGTTGCCGCCTGGGTACATGACCGACCCAGACATCATCCAGAAATTTCTAGACCATCTTGCCGCACAACCACCACCGACTAAAACGATGACAGCAAGCTTTTACTATGGGGGCGAACGTCACCTGCCCGATCTAAAAGTAGCCTAAATGATCGATCCGCTTGCCTGTAAGCCAATAGATCAATGCCATCACGGTCATTGACCATCTACATCATAATGCTCAAAAGTTCGATGAAAATCGACATAGGGAATACTTGACCGTTTTCCCGAAAATATGATTTATTTCCCTTATTCTCAATTACCTAATTGTGGCGAGATGTCGCCTATTATTCCACGTTGAACTAAAAGATCCTCAATATCTCGGCGCCTAAGATTGAATTGAAAGTTGAGCCACACTGCATATTGGATAACGCTAGGTGGAAGTCGGCATAAAAAACCGAAACCTAACGCTGTTGACTCTGTCGCAGCCCAATCTAACTCGCGCTATCGCATTGTTCTAAGACGCCCTAACCCGAAAACGGCAACTGTTTCTTCAGTGCACGTTGGATATCAGCCTTGCGAACCGGCTTCACCAAGAATCCGTTCATACCTTGCTCCATGCACCGTGTGCGCACAAGAACATCACTGTTAGCGGTCACGGCGATAATGGGGGTGGTGACCCCGCGCTTGCGAATTTCAATGGTGGCAGAGATACCGTCCATCTCTGGCATTTGTATATCCATTAAAATAGTCAGGTAATTTTTTTCGCCAACAGCCACAATGGCAGCCAGCCCTGAATGAACAACATCCGCTTCATAGCCCTCGTTGCGTACAATACGAGCAAGCACCATGGCATTGACCAGATTGTCTTCAACAATCAGCACTGAGCCTTGCGGTGTCACTGTATTCTGCGGCGACATGTCACCAGCCATCGCCTTAAGCGGGATGCTCATACTGACAGTAGTGCCCACGCCCAGCTCTGAGTCAATCGTGAAGTCGGCCTTCAGCGCTTTACTCAGTCGCTTAGAAACGGTTAAACCTAGACCCAAACCTTCGGACTGACGATCGAGTCCGGCACTGACCTGAAAAAAATCGTTGAACACCTGCTCCAGCTGCTGTCCACTCATGCCACGACCGGTATCGACAATCAGCACCTGCAGCAACTGTGGCTCCGGCTGCCACACCAACACCAAGCGAACAGTGCCGCTATCGGTGTATTTACAGGCGTTTTCCAAATTGGCTCGCA
>JBLHRT010000181.1:0-6030 GCA_047626255.1 Candidatus Azotimanducaceae bacterium | reverse complement strand
TGTAAGACGCCATGGCCACATCACGGGGTGTCATTTCACCTTGATAGAACAGCGTGGTGATCAGGCTCTCTGAGAGTACCACAAGCGCCACAGACGCAGGAATACCGATCACACAGACCATCCGGATGGCCCAGTCCAGCGTCGCAGCAAAGGCACTACCTGAGCGCCCAGCATGTTCTCGCGACAAACTGGGCAGTATGACCGTGGCGATAGTGATACCAAACAGCGCCAAGGGCAATTCCAACAAGCGGTCGGAGTAATACAGCCATGACAAACTGCCAGTTTCTAGAAACGAAGCCAGCACGGTATCCAGCAGCAGATTAATCTGACCTACAGACACGCCAAAGATGGCCGGCAGCATCAACAGCAGAATTTTCTTAACGCCCGGATCTTTAAAATCCACTCGAGGTACGGGCAATAACCCGGCGCTACGCAGAAAAGGCAGCAGGAACAGCAATTGCAACAAACCCGCCAGCAACACGCCCCAGGCCAGCGCCATGACCGGCACCGCCATCAACGGGCGCAGCCAAATCGCCGCACCAATCAATGTCAGGTTGAGTATCACCGGCGTGAACGCCGGCGCCGCGAAGCGACCAAAGCTGTTGAGAATAGCGCCGGCAAACGCCGTTAACGAGATAAACAACAAATAGGGAAATGTCAGCCGCAGCATCTCTGTGGCCAGCGTTACCTTGTAGGCTTCACCATGATAGACGAAGCCTGCCGCAAACACGCTGATCAAACCGGCTGCTCCGAGCATGCCGAGGACGGTGATAAGCACCAAAATGACGCCCAGCGTACCACTGACCCGATCAATGAGGTGTTGCACTTCACCCGGGCTCCGCTGGCCGCGATACTCCGACAGCACCGGCACGAAGGCTTGGGAAAATGCGCCCTCGGCAAATAATCGACGAAAGAAGTTGGGGATCTTAAACGCCAGAAAGAATACGTCGGCCTCGGGCCCGGCGCCAAAAAAGAACGCAACAACCATATCCCGGATCAAGCCAAATACGCGCGAGATCATGGTCATGGCCGAGACCACACCACTGCTCTTCAATAGGCTGCGCCCGGCTTTCACCGGCGTCGATTTCGATTCATTCATGGTTCATTTATTATTCATTGGTAGGGGTTCAAAAAAGGTTTTGCGGAAAACTGCTTATCGTACTTTGATTCGGCAGGATTTTTTCAGGTATTTTCAAGCGTCCCCACGCGTATACGGTTTGACATTCGGCCTGTGAATCGGCATAGTATCGCCCCTTATTTTCCGGGTTCACATTCGAGGGTTTACACACCGTGGCTAATACTCCCCAAGCTAAAAAACGCGCACGACAGGCCGAAGTCCGTCGAGCTCATAACGCCAGTCAGCGTTCCGCCATGCGCACCGCGATCAAGAAAACTATCGCCGCCCTTGGCTCTGGTGACTACGACGTTGCCAACTCAGCCTACCTGGCTGCCGTGCCTGTTCTCGACCGCGCCGTGTCAAAAGGCATCATTCATGCGAATAAGGCTGCCCGTCATAAAGCCCGTTTGAATGTTAAAGTTCTAGCGCTGCAAGCCTAGATATTGCGTTTGATGATGATATCCGTGATTGGCTGGCCACCGGCTAGCTAATCACCAGATTATCGCGGTGAATGAGTTCTTCTTCACCCATATAGCCTAACAACGACTCAATCATGCTACTCGATTGCCCACAAAGGGTAATGGCCTCGTTCGCGCTGTAATTAACCAAACCACGCGCAACTTCAACGCCCGCCTCGTCCACACAGGCAACCATGCTACCCCGCGTAAAATCACCGTGCACCGCCTTGACGCCCACAGGCAGTAAACTTCTGCCCGACTCTCGCAATACGGCGACCGCACCATGATCCAGCACCACATGACCGCTGGTGGCCAGCGCCGCCAACCATTGCTTACGCGCGACCATCACCTCGCTGTTACTACGCAGCAACGTCCCCGTATATTCGCCCCGCGCCAGCTTGGTAATCACGCCCGCGTGCCCACCCGGCGAAATCAACGTATTGGCGCCGCTGCGTGCAGCCGTTCGAGCAGCCCGCAACTTGGTCACCATACCGCCACGGCCTAGCATACCGCCATCGCCCGCCATCCTGTCCAGAGACGGGTCATTGACCTTGGCCTCGGCAATCAGTTGCGCATGGGGGTCGCGGCGGGGGTCCGAACTATAAAAGCCCGCTTGATCGGTCAACAATAACAAGGTGTCAGCATCAATCAGGTTAGCGACGAGCGCAGCGAGCGTATCATTGTCACCGAACCGTATCTCGTCGGTGACCACCGTATCATTCTCGTTAATCACCGGAATGACACCCAAATCGAGCAAGCTTCGCAGGGTGCCCCGGGCATTGATGTAACGCTCTCGGGAGCGCAGATCGTCGTGGGTGAGCAAAATTTGAGCGGTATGCAAGTTGTGGCGCTGGAACTGTGATTCATAGGCCTGGATCAAACCCATTTGGCCCACCGCCGCCGCAGCCTGCAGCAGGTGCAAGGCCCTAGGCCGGCTGCCCATACCAAGTCGCTGCATGCCCTCAGCGACCGCGCCAGAAGATACCAGCACCACGTGAACACCTGACTGATAAACGCTAACAATGTCATCCACAAGGGTGCTGACAAGCTGCATATCCAGCCCAGCGCCGTCGGCGGTTAACAGCGAACTACCGATCTTGACGACCCAGGTTCGACCCGGCTGATAGGCATTGCGCGTCATGGCTGGTGTTTAGGGCTCGTAGTGGACGACGACATCGAAGTCATCGTCATCTTCATCATCGTCATCGTCATCGTCATCGTCATCATCACTTTTACCCGTTGCCTCACGCAGCTTCTCTTGATGGCGTTGAGCGCGACGCATGTCACGCCGGGCGGTAGAGTATTCATGGGTCTCGGCCACAATACGCGCCTCTTGCTCGGCATAGGCGTCTTCAATAGCCTCATCTGTACGCTGTTGCTCACGTTGCGCGGACAGATATTCATACACACTAGCCATCAACGCCGGCGTTCCCTGATGGGTCACCGCGGAAATACCAAACACTGGCACAGACACCTCTAGGCGCTCAAGAATATCAGCCTGGCGTCGCGCAGCCTCCTCTGGCGCAAGCGTATCGAGCTTAGTGAACACTAACCAACGATCTTTGCCAGAAATCCCCTCACTGTAGTTAGCCAGCTCCTGCTCGATGACATTGAAATTGTCCACCGGGTCACTATCATCCATAGGCGAGATGTCAATAAGATGCAATAACAGCCGTGTTCGCGCGAGGTGCTTGAGGAACTGAACGCCCAGACCGGCGCCATCCGCAGCACCCTCAATGAGCCCAGGAATATCAGCGATCACAAAACTCTCATCCTCACCAAGGCGGACCACACCCAGATTAGGCACCAAGGTCGTAAACGGATAGTCCGCAATTTTTGGGCGTGCCGCAGATACGGCGGCTACCAGAGTGCTCTTACCCGCATTCGGCAGACCCAACAATCCCACATCCGCTATCAACCGCAGCTCGAGACGCAAATTGCGTATCTCGCCGGGACTACCTTTGGAGGTTTGGCGCGGCGCGCGGTTGGTGCTCGACTTGAATCGCACATTGCCGAGACCGTGAAAGCCCGCTTTGGCCACCAGCATGGTGTCATTGGCGCGATTCACATCGCCGAGATACTCATCGGTTTCATCGTCAAAAACGCTGGTACCCAGAGGCACTCGCAGGTAGATATCATCGCCCTGAGCACCCTTACGGTCTGACCCTTTGCCATGCTCGCCTTTCGGAGCCCGGTAACGCGGCTGAAAGCGGTAATCTACCAAGGTATTGAGTGCGCTGTCGCCTTGCAGATAGACAGACCCACCATGACCGCCATCGCCACCGTCAGGCCCACCATGGGCGATATATTTTTCGCGCCGAAAGCTTAAACAGCCGTCGCCGCCCTTGCCTGCTTCCACCTTGATACTGGCTTCATCTACAAATTTCATGCTGGCTCTCTGGTTGCCTCATTGGGTTTGACCCCGTCTGATTTGATTAAGGCAAAAAAAAGCCCCGTCGATGACAGGGCTTATCTTTCTTTCATCCTGCCCTAGGCCTCTGCGGACGCCATTATATTGACATACTTACGCTGCTTTGGCCCCTTCACAGTGAAGGTCACTACGCCTTCTGCCTTGGCAAACAAGGTGTGATCCTTGCCGCAGCCAACATTCAGTCCCGGGTGGAAACGAGTTCCGCGCTGACGAATGAGGATATTGCCCGGTATCGCTACCTGACCGCCAAATATTTTCACACCCAGTCGTTTCGATTCCGAATCGCGACCGTTACGAGTACTACCACCTGCTTTCTTGTGTGCCATTGTCTAGCCTCCAGTGATCTCGGTAATTTTGACTTCAGTAAACCACTGACGGTGGCCTGCCTGACGACGATAGTGCTTGCGACGACGCATCTTGATGATATGCACTTTCTTGCCGCGACCATGAGAAACCACTTCCGCAGTCACTTTGCCACCGGCCACAAAGGGCGCACCGACGGAAACTTTAGCATCGGTGCCGATCATCATGACTTCGTCAAAATTGATCACACCGCCTGCTTCAACATTCAGCTTTTCTAGCTTGAGCACTTCACCGGGCTCAACGCGATGCTGTTTACCGCCACTCTTAATTACAGCGTACATGATAATCTACTCTAATCTGTTTGAAGGTTGGGACACTGCCAAAACCACACTCGGTCGGTCCCGATTCAGGGTGCGCAATTCTACGGGAAGCGTAGCCGCCAATCAAGCCTGAAATCAGCTCATTTGTCGATACCCGTCGCTTGACAGGTAAGGCGACCACCCATAGCATGCCCTATTTAGCGTTCGCGCGCCCCACTGAGCCACCTACCAGGCCTTGCATGAACTACCCTTTTTACACCGTCGTCGCCACCGATTTCGCGTCGGTAGACCAACTAATCATCGACAGCCTATCTTCCAGGATCGCGCTTGTGGAGGAGATCTCCAACTACCTGATCGGCGCTGGCGGCAAGCGATTGCGCCCGCTGCTAGTGCTGCTGGCCGCCAATGCCTGCGACTACAAGGCGGATAAACACATCAATCTAGCAGCCGTCATTGAATTTCTGCATACGGCCATGCTGCTGCACGATGATGTTGTCGATGAATCGGACCTACGGCGTGGACGAAAAACCGTTAATGCCACTTGGGGCAACCCTCCCAGCGTCCTCGTCGGCGACTTCCTACACTCCCGTGCGTTTGAAATGATGGTTGATATCGGCGATATGCGCGTGATGGAAATACTCTCTCGTGCGACCAACACTATTGCTGAGGGCGAAGTCCAACAGCTAGGCAATATTCGCAATCCTGACACCACCGAAGCCAGCTACTTACAAGTCATTACTCGCAAGACAGCCATGCTGTTCGAAGCCGCATCTCACTCCGGCGCGGTTCTGGCTGGCGCTAACGCCGAGACTGAGCAAGCGCTGCGGGGCTACGGCCTACATCTCGGATTGGCTTTTCAATTGATCGACGATATTCTCGATTACGAGGGCACAACCGAAAATCTCGGCAAAAACGTCGGCGATGATTTTGCTGAAGGCAAGGTTACCCTGCCGCTGATTGTGGCCATGCGCAATGGCGACGAGGCACAGCGCAGCTATATTCGCGCCGCTATTCTGGGCGGCGATGTGTCGGATTTGGATCAACTATTGAAGACTGTCAAGGCCACTGGCGGCTTACAATACGCCAACGATATGGCCCGGGCTGAGATAGACATGGCATTAGATTGCCTGACCCCACTACCTTCCTCTGCCTTTAAAGAGGCCATGCAAACCCTAGCAAAATTTGCGGTGGAGCGGAGCTTCTAAGCTACCCACCGACTAATTCCGGTAATCATCGTGATGTTGACGCAGCGCTATAACACGACAGCAAAACTCGTCTACGCTCGTTTTCGTGGCGGAGTATGGCGCAGCACAGAACAGCACCGCTTTCGGACTTATTTTGAAAATAAGCGGCAAGCCAATCACAATCCTAGGGTGGAAGCGCAGTGCTCACCGCCGATAG
>JBLHRT010000180.1:0-6038 GCA_047626255.1 Candidatus Azotimanducaceae bacterium | reverse complement strand
TTAACGGTTACCTGTCAACGATATTCGCCCAAGGTTTCTCTATGGAAAACTGGAACACGTTGATCGCCTTGCGCGCAAAACAAAAAACATAACTCGAAAACGTAGGCTTCTATACACGC
The DNA here is from genome assembly GCA_047626255.1 of Candidatus Azotimanducaceae bacterium. Classification (GTDB taxonomy): domain Bacteria; phylum Pseudomonadota; class Gammaproteobacteria; order Pseudomonadales; family Azotimanducaceae; genus UBA4582. The sequence continues at coordinate 5,919 of JBLHRT010000180.1, read as the reverse complement.
CGCAGGCGCTGCGCAAAGAAGCCATCCGTGCCATGTCGATGGGGCCATAGCTGCAGCACGCCCGACTGCCGCAGGCCCTGGAGTAGGGCTGGATCGGCTTGCGCCAAGGCGAGCTGGGTCGGGTCGTCATTGATGATCGGCAATGGGTCGATTTTAAACCGAGCGTCATGCGCCAAGAACAAGGCAATGACCGCCTGATTTTCCTCTTCCAGCAGCGAACAGGTGGCATACACCAGCCGCCCCCCCGGTCTAACCAGCTCACTCGCTGCAACCAGAATATCCCATTGTTGCTGTTGCATCGCAGCCAGATCGGTATCACGCCAGCGCAGGTCTGGCGACCGTCGCAGGGTGCCCGTACCGGAACAGGGGGCATCCACTAACACCCCGTCGGCGGTGCGCTGATAAACCTCAAGCTCACTGCCACCGGGCACTATCACCTGGCTGACCACATTGCGGATACTCGCGCGCTCAAGCCGCGGCTTGAGCTGGGCTAGTCGACGGGGCGCGATGTCACAGGCCAGCAATGTTCCGCGATTATTCATAATGTCGCCCAGATGCAACGTCTTACCCCCAGCACCCGCACAATAGTCGACGATAAATTCGTCCTGCTCCGGATGTAGCAACCAACCAATCAGCTGACTACCTTCATCCTGAAACTCGAAGCCCCCCTGCTTGAAAACCCGGGTATTCTGTAGCGGCCCGCGAATCGCGCGACGCAAACCACAAGTTGAGAGAGGCGTGGGCGTGGTATCAATATCTTCCGCCAATAGCGCCTGCCTAAGTTGCTCAACTGACCCGCGCCGCAAATTGACGCGTAAGTCGACCGTCGCCGGCTGGTTTAGGCATGCGACAAGGTCAGCGATCTCGGTTTCACAGAGCTGACTAGCCAAAGCCTGATACAGCCAGTCAGGCAGACTCAATCGCTCTGCGGCAGGCAACTGGCTCGTGTCATACTGTTGCAACAACTCAACTAGACTGGCCGCCCCCTTACCACCTGCCACCTCAGGCTTAACCCTGATGATGTCGGCAAACGCCGTGCGGCTAAAGGATTCAGCGGTCCATAACTCAAAGCGCAGCAGAAACAAACCTACCAACATGGCCGCCTCGTCAATCGAGCTGGGCACGGTGATGACCTCTCGCGCGATCGCCAACAACTCACGGCGGTGACGTAGGCAACCATACACCGTGGCCGCCGCAAAACGCCGGTCTGTGGAGCCCATATTGCGGTGTGCCTTGAAATACCGGTCAATGACACCGTCAGCCGCCCCCGGCGCGCAAAGCACCTGGTTGAGCAATTCCGTCGCCTTGTCGAACCTCGCGCTCGCATACTTCACCATGAACGGACTCCCGCGCAGGTTATGCGCTGACTCGCTTTACTGACGACTGTTTCGTTGTATCTCAATGGCTCTCTCCTGTCTCTGCCGGCGCCGATAATGCCTGCTACTTGTCGCCAAGGCAAATTGCCGCTACCTTAGTAATATCTTTCTTGGGATAAGTCACTCACCCTAATGCCATCCAATGACTCGAAAACGGCGCTCATCCTGTCCGGCGGTGGTGCCCGCGGCGCCTATCAAGTGGGGGTGCTTAAAGCGATCGCCCACTTACAACCGCAAGGTGGTCACAACCCATTTGATATCATCTGTGGCACGTCAGCAGGAGCAATCAATGCCTGCGTGCTGGCCTGCGAAAGTGATCACTATGGTCACGCTGTCACGCGACTTGAGCATCTCTGGTCCAACCTTGACTCCCGCAAAATCCACAAAGTTGGCTTTCTGCAGCTACTGAAGTCAACGCTACGTATCTTCGCGTCTTTTTTTCATGAGGGCAAAATCACTGGCAAACCCAGGGCGCTGCTCGACAACTCACCCTTGCGCGATCTGCTAGAGTCCCAAATTGATTTCAGCAAGCTACCAGAGCGTCTGGCTCAGGGCGACCTGACAGCCTTGAGCATTACTGCCCTAGCCTACAATTCGGGGAAGAACGTCAGTTTTTATCAAGGCGCTGACGCCGTCGACAACTGGCGTCGGAACCAGCGCGTGGGTTTGCGTACCGTCATTAGCCATAATCACCTGATGGCGTCGTCAGCGTTACCTGCGATCTTTCCACCGGTAAAAATTCAGGGGGAATACTTTGGTGACGGTGCTATCCGCCAGAGCGCGCCCTTGAGTACAGCCCTGCATCTTGGCGCCGACCGCTTGTTTGTTATCGGGGTCAGTCACAATGCCCGCGAACAGCCAGGTCCAGTCGAGCAAAACACCTCGCCACCGTCATTTGCACAGATCGCTGGCCACTTACTTAACTCATCCTTTATCGACGCCATGGACGAAGATCTAGAGATGCTCGAGCGCTTCAATCTCATCAGCGCTTATCTCTCAGCCGAACAGCAGGATAGCGTCCATGTTCACCCCGTTGAGGTGTTGACCATCACGCCGTCGATTCGCTTTGATGATATCGCCGCGAATCATATCGGGGATCTACCCAGATCAATGCGCACATTCTTTAAAACCATCGGCGCTACACGCACCGGCGGAGGTGCCAGCATGGCCAGCTATTTGCTATTTGAGGCGGCGTTTTGCCAGGAATTGATGGCTGCCGGTTACGCCGACACCATGGAACGCGAGCATGAGATCATGGGGTTCCTGGATACGACGCGCGAGGCAGGCAAGACAGACGTCCATTCTAGCGCCCAGTAAATTTAGGCTTACGGCGCTCAAGAAACGCTTGCACGCCTTCCTTAAAATCCTCGCTGTCGAACATGCCGCCCAGATGCATCATCAACTGATCCACCGACGTGTCGTAGGACTGCTCCAATCCCATACGCATCATGCGCTTGGTGGTTTGGACCGCCAGCGGAGCGTTGTCGGCCACGTCCTGGGCCCATTCAAGCGCGGTCTCCATCACCTTGTCGTCAGCCACGACGGTATTCACTAAACCGATCTCGAGACACTCAGCTGCGCCCACCACACGACCCCGGTAATACAACTCAGCCGCTTTTGCCCAGCCAATCAGGCGTGGTAGTAACCAGGTGCCACCGCTCTCCGGCACGACGTTACGCTTAGCCGTCACCGCCGCCATTTTTGCCGACTCGCCAGCAATACGTATATCGCACAGCAATGCGATGTCCATACCGTATCCCGCAGCCGCACCGTTTAGTGCGCAAATCACCGGCGTGTCGATATTCCACATCACATTGACTGGCGCGTCACGCAAGTCAAACAGTTGACGCGGGCGATTGTTACCTTTGCTATCGCCACTACCAATACCGCCTTGTGCCACATCCACCAGATCAAGACCGGCACAGAAACCTCTACCTGCACCGGTTAATATAATGCAGCGAACCTCAGGGTCTTTGTTAGCCTCGACCATCTTAGCCGACAACTCACTGAGCATGGTGCGGCTGATGGCATTCAGACGATCTGGCCGATTAAGAGTGATGATGGCGATCTGACCCTGTTGCTCAACCAATAACTCTTGCGTACTTGATGGCGTCATAAGACATCTCCTGTGTTGTTATTATTCATCGGGCGCTCTATAACACCCAGCGGGTCAAGAATGAAATTAGCGAGATCTCGGACCACGGAACTCCTACCTCGATGTATCGCAGAAAACGCTACAATGATATCGGTGTGCCCCAAATTCTCATAGACTTCACGACTTGCCTGACCACCCGCAGCTTGCGCTTTCTCCATCAAACTCTTGGAGTGACCTCGCCTGACGCGGGTATCTTGCTCACCGTGTAGCAAATACAAAGGTGGTGCATCCGCACGCACAAAGTTGACTGCTTGGGACAACGGATAATCCTGCTCTGGGCCAAACAGGTCCCAATGGTCATCTTCTGTGAACGGATAAAAATCGTAAGGGCCGGCCAGACCGACAAACCCTTTCAGGCGCGCCGCCAGGTTACCGGTCTCGGCCAAGCAGCTTTGATTAAGACACAACAATGCCCCCAATTGGGCGCCCGCCGAATGCCCCATAACGAAGACCGGTTGTTGTGCCGGCGTATTGTCGGACACCCAGCGTCCGGCCAACACCACGTCTTGCATCATCTGCTCAAACCGCACGTCAGGGTACAAGCGGTAATCTGCCACCACCACATCACAACCAAGCCGGCACAGGGTGTCTGCGACGAAGCGATAGTTTTGCCTGGCACCACTGCGCCAGCCACCCCCGTAAATAAATAGCACTAACGGCGGCAGCGGCTCATCCGCGACTCGAGAACCCCTGCCATGCTGGTAGAAATCCAGACTCTGCCGTGGCTGCTCGCCATAAGCAATGCCCCGCTGCACCCGATAGTGACCGAGCCTGGCTAATAGATTGATGATATTGAGGCCAATCTGTTGACCAAGTTCACCAAGCTGTTGCTGTCTGTGTGGGGGAATGTTCAATGGCACCAAAACTGATTTTCGCGTAATATCCCTACCCTTTTGAAGGTCGGTGAGCGCGCGTCAAGAAATTTAACGATAGACGTTAACCAGCTAGCTGCAAAAGCACAAGCGCCATGTTAATCACACACCACGGGCACGAGAAGACAATCCCTTGCAAAGAATTCAACCTCCATACTTGGCCCGACTGATGTCCCTCGCCTACCTATTGCTGGCGCTGGTATGCAGCACCCCGGTCAGCGCCACGCAACCCACTGACACCCTTACTCTGCAGCGCCTTGATGGTGTGAAGATCAAAATTGATGGCAAACTCGACGAGCCCGCTTGGCAGGGCGCGCCAATCATCAATGCCATGGTGGTCCTTGAACCCGACACCCTCGCATCAACCCCCTGGGCGACTGACGTCCGCGTGTTCTACACGGACAAGGGCATGTATGTGGGCATCTACAACGAGCAACCCGAAGACACCATCGTCGAGCGGCTCAGCCCCCGCGACAGTTTTATTTCACGGGATGGTAATTCTTTTACGCTGGACCCTACCGGCACGGGTTTGTTCGGCTACTGGTTCGGCGTAAACCTCGGCGGTAGCCTGCAAGACGGCACAGTGTTACCCGAGCGCCAATACAGCCGACAGTGGGACGGCCCATGGAACGGCGCTGCGGCACGTGTTGAAGGTGGCTGGAGTACAGAATTCTTTGTACCTTGGTCAATGATGACCATGCCGGAAGTCACGGCAGCTCGCCAAAACCTCGGCTTTTATGTGTCACGCAGTGTGGCGTATAACAACCAGCGATGGGGCTTTCCCGGACTACCTAGAACCACGCCGGTGTTTCTCTCGACCCTTCAAAAGTTGGAAATTGAGGGCATAAAGCCGAGCCAACAATTTAACATTTTTCCGTATGCCTCCACGTCCTATGACAATGTTGCTACCGGCGGTAAAGACACCTACAAGGCAGGCGCGGACATTTTCTGGCGCCCCACCAGCAATTTGCAAGTCAGCGCGACCCTGAACCCAGACTTCGGCAATGTCGAATCTGACAATGTTGTCGTCAATTTGACCGCGATCGAACCTTTCTTTCCGGAACGACGCGCTTTTTTCCTCGAGGGCAACGAGATCTTTAACACGTCTCCTCGCAGCCAGGGGGGCCGTGGCAGAGCCGGCCCGCCCGTGACATTGATCAACACACGTCGCATTGGCGCACAACCCATCAGCACCGGGATCACTGACTTTGAACTGACCGATGTCGAAAAAAATCAACCGACGGAACTCATCGGCGCAGTAAAAGTTATCGGTCAAAACGGTAGATTACGCTATGGCACGCTTGCGGCATTTGAAGAAAATACGCTGCTGGAAGGCGACATTAACGGCAGCGCCTTCAGCACCGAACAAACAGGACGCGAATTCGGCGCCGCTCGCGTATTGTACGAAGACACCAGCACTGGCGCGCGACGCTCCATCGGCTGGCTTGGCACCGTCGTCCAACATCCTCAGTTGGACGCCATGAGCCAGGGCGTAGACGCCCACTACTTGTCCCAG
>JBLHRT010000179.1:0-6048 GCA_047626255.1 Candidatus Azotimanducaceae bacterium | reverse complement strand
GCGCCGATGGAACCAGTGCCACCCTTGAGCCGCGGCGCACTGACAGCAGACTTTTTACGCTCGACAGAATCCTGCGCCGACTATATCGATCGTATTAGGCCCCAAGCGGATCAATATCGGGGTTTTAGTCTACTAATTGATGATGGCCAGGACACCTATTACTACAGTAACCGCAGCGCCGACGCCCAGCGCCTAGCCCCTGGCTACTACGGACTGAGCAATCAACTGCTTGATTGCAACTGGCCTAAGGTGAACAGCGGGCGCGCTGATTTACGCGGCATTGCAGACACAGGGTTTGGCACTCAAGCCCTGGTTAACCTGCTGGCTAACCGCGGCGATGACAAACCCTTCTCGGCGCGTTTTATTCACTCAGACAGCTACGGCACCAGCGCCTCAACGGTCGTCAAAATCAAACACGACCAGCACATGACGTTTGAAGAACGGGCATTTTTGGCGCACGGCGAGCCATCCACCAGCGCCAGCTTCGAGGTGACAGCTGAAAAATGAAGCCCTTAGCGGGCTTGGAGAAAAGCCCTTAGCGGGCTTGGAAAAAAGCCCTTAGCGAGCTTGGAAAAAAACCCTTAGCGGGCTTGGAGAAAAACCCTTAGCGGGCTCGAAATAAACCCCTACCGGGCGAGCAGTTGGCTAAACAGTTGGACGCGAGCGAACGATACGGCCAAGGCCTGCCAGGCGCATCTGGTCGTCGACATAGGTTTTAATCTGGTGCGCATTGTCCATTTTCAAGACCTTGTTGAGCATACGTTTGGCTTTACTCAACTCAAAACTTCGCACGGCCCATTTTACTGTCAACAGATTCGTTGAGTTCATGGACAAGACATCGTAGCCCATCGCCATAAGCAAAATGGCTGCGGCCGGGTTGCCCGCCATCTCGCCACAGATACCCAGCCCCTTCTTCTCTGCGTGCGCGGCATCAACCACATGCTTCAATGCATGCAGCACCGCCGGATGAAACTCCTGATACAGCTCAGCTACCCGAGAGTTATTGCGATCTACCGCTAACATATATTGAATCAGGTCATTGCTGCCCACCGATAAAAAATCAACACGCTTGATGATATCCCGGGCCTGATAAACCGCGGCAGGCACTTCGATCATCACCCCCACAGCTGGCATGGCAACCTTCGCCCCATCTTCGATAATCTCGGCATAGCACTGATCGATCAGGCGCTTGGCTTCATCGACCTCAGACACGCTGCTGATCATCGGCAACATGATGCGCAGGTAAGCATCGACACCTTCATTCGCGCGGATCATCGCCCGCACCTGGGACAGAAAAATCTCCGGATGGTCGAGTGTCACACGAATGCCGCGCCAGCCCAGAAACGGATTCTCTTCATGGATAGGGAAATAGCTCAGCGCCTTATCGCCACCAATATCCAGGGTCCGCATGGTGACGTTACGGGGAGCAAAGGCTTTCAGGTGTTCTCGATAAATGATTTTTTGCTCTTCCTCCGTAGGAAATCGATCGTTGAGCATGAAATGAACCTCAGTACGGTACAAACCCACCCCTTCAGCTCCCCGATCGAGCGAACGCGAAGCATCGGTCATCAATCCCGTATTCACCCACAATCGCACGCGATGCCCATCGAGACTGACACAGGGCTTGTCTTTCAGCTCTTCCAGGCCCTCTGTCAGCTCTTCTTCTTCCTTTAAGACGTTTTGGTAAAACGCCAGCTGGTCAGCACCTGGATGAGAAATCACACAGCCGTCAAAACCATCGGCAATTAAGGGCTTACCATCGAGCAGGTGAATTGGCAGATCCTCTACACCCATGACGGTGGGAATACCCATTGCCTTGGCCAGAATCGCCACGTGGGAACTACCAGAACCTTTAACTGAGACCAGCCCCAGGAGGCGCTCGCGAGGCACATCGGCAAACATGGCTGGCGTCAATTCAGCGCCCACCAAAATCGTATCTGCGGGGTAAGTGATGCGTCGCTCTTCGCGACTTTGCAATTTGGCCAGCACGCGCCGACCCAAATCGAGCACATCGGTACCGCGCTCGCGCAGATAGTCATCCTCCATGGCCTGAAAACTGGCGACATGGGATTCAATAACCGTTCGCAACGCACCCTGCGCCCATTGCCCGGTGGCGACCAATTGCACCACTTCGCCGGTGATAGCGTTATCGTCGAGCATATGAAGATAAGCCTCAAAGAGACCAAGGTCTTCTGGCCGCAGACGATCTGACAGCTTATCGCTCATGGCGCGAATCTCTGCCCGGGTTTCCTTGATGGCCAGCCGAAACAATGCAATCTCCGCCTCAACATTGGCAGCCCGACGATCAGGTACTGTGTGCAACTCAGCCTCGGGGAAAATCACCGTAGCGGTACCTATGGCAACACCCGGCGCACCCGCTTTACCTTGGAAGCGACTGACGGGCAATTCTCTGGTGTTTGCTGACAGCGACAATGACCCAGTGGCCCGGGCATGAGCAATAACACCCGCTAACTGGGCCGACAGGGTGATCAAGAAAGCTTCTTCACTTTCGTCATACCGGCGGGCTATTCGCTGCTGCACTACCAGAACGCCGAGAACTCGACGATGATGAATAATGGGCACCCCAAGAAACGCATTGAATGGTTCTTCGCCGACTTCTTCAAGATAGTGGTAACGCCTATGTTGCGGCGCATTCTGCAGGTTAACCGGCTCGGCACGTTCGCCCACATAACCCACCAGACCTTCACCGAGCGCGAGGCTCACCTTCCCCACGGCACTGGCATTGAGGCCACGATTCGCCATAAAAACGTAACGATCGCGCTCTTTGTTAAGCAGATAGACGCTGCACACTTGAGTGCCCATCGAGGCTTGAATACGATCGACTATAATATCGAGCGCAGTATCGAGATCCCTGGCGGCATTGACCTCTTGGATAACGCGACGAAGAATTTCAAGCATACAGAGCCCTGCCCTGGCTGAGGTTTAGATCGTACATCGTGACAAATGTGGCACCAGTTCCTTCATGGCGCGGCGATAGACATCTTTTTTAAATTGCACCACCTGACTCAGCGGGTACCAATAGGTGACCCATTGCCAGAAGTCAAACTCAGGCGTATCGGAGTGCCCGAAAGACACCTCTTGATCATCCGCCAGCATTTTTAACAAGAACCACTTTTGCTTCTGACCCACAAAATGGCTGGATTTTTGTCGCAACAACCGCCGTGGCAGTTTGTAACGCAACCAACCACGCGTGCAGCCAACGATCTGCACGTGTTCTGGCAACAAGCCAATCTCTTCATTGAGTTCTCGGAACAATGCCTCTTCCGGTGATTCCCGGTCCTGGATACCACCCTGAGGAAACTGCCAGGCCTGTTGTCCCACGCGCCGCGCCCAAAGCACTTGGCCCTGAGGATTAGCCACAATCATCCCGACGTTAGGTCGATAGCCATCTGCATCAATCAATCAAGAATCCCTGAGTTATTCGAGAAAAGGCATTTATTGTGTCTGAATCTGGCGCAATGGGCAAACAGCCCGCGTATTTAGCCTGCCTCACGACGTTGAATCAGGCTAGACTAGACCCCTCAGTTAACTGTCTTGGGAAACTCCGCGTGGCACTCGCAATATTTGATCTAGATGAAACACTGATTGCTGGCGACAGCGATCATGCTTGGGGAGAATTCATGATCGAACGAGGCCTGGTGACCGCTGACCATCGCGCCCAGAACGACGCCTTCTATGCACAATACAAACGCGGCGAGCTCGATGCTGATGACTACTTTCGCTTTGCCTGCGCCGCGCTGGCGCCACACGACATGGTATTACTTGAGGCGGCGCGACAAGATTTTGTTGAACAAATGATTATGCCTCTGATGCTCGACAAAGCCGAGCAATTAATTGAAAAGCATCGGCAAGCCGGCGACAAGCTGCTGGTCATCACCGCGACACTTGAGTTCGTCACTGCGCCCATCGTCGCGCGTCTGGGCATCAATGACTTGATCGCCCCCATAGCCGAGCGTATCAATGATCGCTACACGGGTGAGCTTGCCGGGGTGCCTAGCTTCGGTGTTGGCAAGGTTACTCGCTTGATGGCGTGGCTGGTAGGTACCCCATTCAGCTTGCAAGGCAGCCACTTTTACTCTGACTCGGCCAATGACCTACCGTTGTTGGAGCTGGTAGACCATCCTGTGGCTGTCGATCCAGATCCCCGTTTACGAGACATCGCAGAAAGGCGCCAATGGCCAATTATCAGCTTAAGGGACTAGTCCACCGCCCGGATCGTACGCTCAGCGCGCGACGATCGCGTCTCGCCCTTTATACCGGCGCTCTGTTTGCTGTGATCGCCTGCTCGGAGCAACCTGATGGCTCAGTCAAAGACCAACAGGTTGATCAGCGCTACCGTGCCCGTCAGGTTAACCTGAATATCGACCCTCTGCAGGATCTGGTGAACGCTCAGGGTCGCCAAGGCATTGTTCTTGCGCACGCACTGCGGCTTGCTATCGAGCAGTTTTTACAAAACCCTGATAAGACACAACAGGCCAAGGTACAAGCTGCCTGGCTAAATGCTCACAGCGCCTACGCGGCCATGTCTAGCCTGCCATTACCGGCATTACTCGCCCTCGACAGCGACACCACCCTGACGACAAACACATTGCTGTATCAAATCGACGCTTGGCCTATCGAACCGGGCTACCTCGACTCGCTACCCGCTTACCCAGGCAGCGGCATCATCAGCGATATCACCGTACCCATGACCGCTGAATCATTGCAGCGACAACATGGTTTTACTGACGCGCAAGAGGTGAGCATGGGTTTTCACGCGTTGGAGTACCTCATCTTCGCTCGAGAACGATCAGATTTTCAGCTTTTGGACTCTGCTCCCCACCCTATGAAGAGCCCCATGAAAAGTGCCATTAAAGGGACACTCAACAGTGACCTTACGAGCGAAGTCATTGCGCGGCGCAGGGAAGCCCTGCATGTTATCGCTAAACAAATCAGTCTCGACCTTGCCAGCCTCCTTATTATGAATGAAGCGGGCTATGTCAACGTCGCCAGCGACACCACAGAGGGCGAGAAACGGGTCAATGTCGGGCTCGTCCTGTCAGTCGTAAAGCATCTTCGTCAGATAGCACTGCAGACTATTGAAGACAATCAACACTTGATAACAGCGGATATCGGGCATGGCGACTACAGCGCCAGCGGCCAACAACTTCTGACGGCAAAACTGGAAAGTTTACGGTTGACCCTGTTTCACCCGACTAATCTCACCCTACTGGTAGCAGCAGACGAGACAGGCACCTTAGATGCGCTACGCGATACCTTGCAAGAAGCCCAGTCTAAGGCAGGTAGCGAGACGATCACTGCCGTCGACCAAGCTCGACTGACCCTCTTGCTGGCAGCACTGCCTCATCTTCTCGATGATCTGGGCCAACTTATCGCCCAACCCCAGCAAGCGTTATAAGCCTCTGAGAGCGCCACTTAAGAACCGCTGAAGGCTCTGCATTAGAACCGCTGAAGGCTCTGCATTAGAACCGCTGAAGCTCTATATTAGAACCGCTGAAGGCTCAGTGATCTTCGTTCTCGCAGAAATTCTGATAGGCATTGACGTCCATTAGCTGCTGAACTTCTTCTAGATTTGCGGGCTGAATCTTGAAAAACCAGCCGTCGTCGAAGGGTGAGGTATTGACGGTTTCAGGGGTATCTTCGAGTATTGAATTCGTGGCAATAACGGTACCGCTGATCGGCGCGTAGATATCTGACGCTGCTTTAACAGACTCCACCACACCGGCTTCTGCGCCAGCCTCAATAGTCGCGTCGATTTCTGGCAATTCAACAAATACCACGTCGCCCAGGGCTTCCTGAGCATGGTCTGAAATGCCCACGGTTACCGTGCCATCGTCCTCGATGCGCACCCACTCGTGACTCTTTGCGTAATGTAAATCTCCTGAAAACTCAACCATCTGCCTGCCCCTTCTCGAACCTAAAAATACAAAATAAATGTCAACGTCTGCGCATCGGCGACTCAACAGAATATATGATTCAGCGCCCTGACATAACGACGACCGATATCTGCTGCCGACCTATTAAGGC
>JBLHRT010000178.1:0-6077 GCA_047626255.1 Candidatus Azotimanducaceae bacterium | reverse complement strand
GAGCCCGGTAAACAGCGACGCCTCACCTCGATAACTTGCCATGAGGTCACGCGCCAGTGCTCGATCACTGTCATACCCCATTGTTTCAGCCCTGCTGCTAATCGCTAGCGTGAATAGAAAGTGTTACTGAATAGAAGGTGAGAGTCGTGTTTGACTAAAATCATTCGCCACTTCGTTACACACTCATTTCTTTGAGCACCACGCCATGGGATATTGCCTTCGCGGCTTGGTGTACTTCCTTAGGATGGCCTTGTTTATGGCCCTGCTGATAGCGCAGCAGATCTGCCGGCCGGTCGAGATCCCACAACAGCGGCAGCAAGGCCCAGCGCTGAAACGTATGATTGAAGTGGCGTGCGGTGTCTGCGCACACGGTATCGGTGCTCCATGCAATCTGGGCAAACACCTCAGGCGCCGGCTGACTCAGACCAATGAGGCCATAGCCACCGTCCTCCGCCGGGCCCAGCACAGCATCCGAGTCTTGTAGACTCAGGCAGGCTTGGCGCAGGTAGAGTGCGTCGAGGTTAATACAGTCGGTACCTATCAATATCGCGGACGTCACACCCGGTTCGGCCAGCGCGGTAGTCAGGCCGTAATTCATCCGCTCGCCCAAATCGGCGCCCTGTTGTTGGTATAGCGGCAGACCGCTATTAGCGAAGAAGTCATCAGTCGCGTCTGGCGCGCACCAGAGTTGCACAGGGGCCACGGCCGCCTGCTGACACATCGTGAAGACTCGCTGGGCAAGCGTTTGATGCAGATCTCGCGCACCGCCTGCCCCTAACGCAGGGATCAGGCGGGTCTTTACCTGGCCGACCACCGGCGCCTTACAAAAAATCAATAGGCGCATGGTTGGGAATTGCCAGTCGGTCATACCTCACTTTCCTCGCGTCGCGGCGTCTCATCTTTTGTTGGGTAATATATTTTGGCCAGCCTTTCTGGTGAGGCACCAAAAAAGTAGCGCCAGCGCAGCGACCACATTAACCATACAATGGTCCAGTATCCACCATATTGCCAGCGACGACTGGCGGTGATAACCGGGCGCCGAATGCTGAAGGGTGATTGCAGGCGACGCAGGCGTCGGCTCAACTCAATATCTTCCATCAAGGCAATGTGTGCATAACCGCCCACTTGTTCAAAAACATCACGGCGCACAAAGATTCCCTGATCACCCGTACAGATGCCGGTAAGACGTGAGCGGCCGTTCATCATCCATGCCAGACTCCGGAAACGCTTTGCAGCACAGTCAAACTGGACGTCGAATCGGCCCCAGCACGCGCCGACATCATAGGCTTGCTGCAGCAAGGTGATGGACCGCCGAGGTAATAGCGTGTCGCCGTGAAGAAACAACAAAACTGCATGCTTGGCCTGGGCAGCGCCCGCATTCATCTGTACCGCGCGCCCTGCAGGGCTTGTTAGAACTTGTTCAGCACGATCCCCGACAAGTGCGACGGTCTGGTCAGTGCTGCCGCCGTCAACAACAATTATCTCGACCAGTAAATCAGGTCGGGCGTCACGAACAAGCTGGATATTTTCCAGCAATCGACAAATTCTCGGCGCCTCGTTTAGCGTCGGAATAATCACAGACAAGGAAAAACTGATATCAGGGGGTGCTTGCATCGCGCCACTTTAGCAAATCAGCGCCTGCCAGCCTAACCCGCGGCAAGAGATAAGCACATCCCGGCCAAACTATTGCTGGCTCATCGAAACACCGGCCTGTAGCAATCGGGCGTGTTCGATCTTGGTACATTTATCCTCAACAACGGCAATCCCGGCCAACGTTAACAGCCGACGCGCATTGGGTTCGGTAATACCCAGCTGCATCCAGAATATTCGCACGCCTATATCAATCGCTGGCCGCACGAATGGCATAACATTTTCGCTCCGCTGAAACACATCCACCATATCAACCGACTCAGGAATCGCACCAAGATCTGGATAGCAAGGTAGGTCGAGAATCGTCTGGTGGTTAGGATTAACAGGAATAATCTTGTAATGAGGTCGCAGATACAGTGCCACCTCATGGCTCGCGCGATCGGGATTATCCGACAATCCGACAATAGCAATCGTCCGCGTCGCGGCGAAAACCGCCTTCATATCAAGGGGTCCAGCAAGCATGAGAATCGTCCTATTCAACGTCGATTGGTAACCTGAAGCCCTCAGGTTAACACGCGGCTCAAACTGCGCTGATTTATCTGCTATTATGCACGCCACGCCCCGGTAGCTCAGTGGATAGAGCATCCGCCTCCTAAGCGGAGGGTCGGTGGTTCGATCCCACCCCGGGGCACCAACGCCTTCTTCCTTAACGGGACAGCAATGAAAGCAATCATGCCTGCAAAAGTAGCTTGTGCATAAGAAGCGGTATTTCGACATAAAAAACGCCCTTATAATCACACAACAATATTATTAAAATCAAGTAGATACCGTTATACTACTGTACATTAAAACAGTGACCAAGGACGGCTACTCATCATGCAAACTACACCTTTTATTTACCCCGCTCCGCCTATTTCTCGCCGCTCGCTCGATCAGTTAGAAGGCGAGATTATTAGCCTGTCTCAACAACTCAATGTCACCGAATATGAATTTCTGGTGTTGATCCGCGAGTTCGATATTCGCCAAGGCTGGAAGGCCTGGCTCTTTAACAACTGCGCCGAGTGGTTGAATTTCAAGTGCGGCATGTCCTTGGGTACAGCGCGCGAGAAGGTGCGGGTGGCACTGGCGCTGTATGATTTGCCGCAGTGTTCGGCGGCATTCAAAGCGGGCGATTTGTCTTATTCCAAAGCCCGAGCGTTAAGTCGCTGCGCTAACCCGCGTAACGAAGGTGAGTTGTTGGGTTACTCTTTGCGCGCGACTGCAGCTCAGGTTGAGACTCACTGTCATCAGCTACGTAATGCTAAGCGGCGACAATCCACAACAGACGCAAATCAGGCGCATAGCGCCCGTTACCTTCGGCGGCTTGAGCATGATGACGGCAGCATCACGTTGAGCGCCCAATTGCCTAAAGAAACAGGCGACCTGGTGATGAAGGCCATAGAAATTGCTGCGGCAGCGTTGCTGTCGGGTGCGGCGAAGAGCGCGAACGCCAACAAGATTTCGCCTCCTGCCGATGCCGACGCTTTCTTCCGACAACAGGCCGACGCACTGGTGCACCTAGCACAGGCCTTTTTAACGGGCGGTGAAAGCCGCAGCTCCACTGCCGATCACTACCAAGTGATGGTGCACGTCGATGAATCGGCCCTACGCGATGACGGTGGCAAGAGTGACCTACCTATCGAAACGGTACGCCGCATAGCTTGCGATGCGAGTCTAGTCACAGTGGTGGAAGATGAGGCTGGCAATCCATTGAGCGCCGGGCGAAAAAACCGGGTTGTCTCGCCGCCTATGAAACGCGCACTGTTGGGCCGTGACAAGTGCTGCCGATTTCCTGGTTGCAGTCATGACAAGTGGTTAGATGCGCATCACGTGATGCATTGGGCCGATGGTGGCGATACCAGCATGGATAACACGCTACTGTTATGTTCCACCCACCACCGCCTACTCCACGAAGGCGGATTCACCATTCAAAAGAACTTTGCCGACGAATGGTACTTTCGCAATGGCGATGGCAAGGCACTACCGCAGTATCCAGCGCCCGCGCAGTCGCAGCTACCAAACTCGGCGGACTCCCCAAATCCATCACGTGAAGCATATCCATTGCCAGCAGAATGCTGCGCACCTGATGAAATCAATGAGTGTCAGCCAGGCTATGAACACTTAACGAGCGCAACGTGCTTGAGTATTTGATTATCGCGCAGCCTCAGAATCCATCACGTGATGGATGCCTGGCGAGAAAGATCCGGAAACCCACCGTTCTTTCCATCCATTTTTTGATGCTTTTACTTTCAATAATTGGCTTGATCGGCGATTATGGCGCAACTTTATCTCGACAAATGACGGTATCATGCAAGAATTAGACGCGAAAGATCTACATATACTCAGAATTTTACAACGCGACAGTAGTGTGTCGGCTGCTGATATCGCTGAAAAAGTGCATTTGTCGGTGAATGCGTGTTGGCGGCGTATCAAGCGTCTGCAACTGGAGATTATCGACAAGCAGGTCGCGATTCTTAATCCCGCGCACTTTGGTATTGGCTTAACAGTTTTCGTTTCAGTTCGAACTAATCAGCACAATGAAGCCTGGCTTGATCAATTTTCAGCCGGCGTCAGTGAGATTGCAGAGGTGGTGGAATTCTATCGCCTTAGCGGCGAGACCGACTATCTGTTGAAAGTACTCACGCGGGATATTGCCGACTATGACCGGGTGTATAAACAGATCATAAAAGCAGCACCCCTCAGCGATGTATCATCTTCGTTTGCTATGGAGCGTATTAAATCGACGACCTCGCTACCGATCTAGCGAGCACCTCACGTCGCCTTTCTACCGTCCAGGTACTAGCTCACCAACAAAATGATTCACATCACGTAATGGCATGTTGGAGCATTCATCGATAATATATTTTAACTTTTGAATGCTTGAATCATCGAGCACTACAAACTGTGTGAATAGCTCGCACTCCAACGACCAATATCCTTATTTTATAGACCTATCAACTCGCAAGACTCCACAAAAAACCTAACAACGTCCTCATACTCAAAGATACTCAGCACCACTGATGGGCAAAACTGATCCACAGGCACGTATTTCAGCCTACTACATTGCTTGTTTTCTAAACACAGAACAATCACACTAGGATCGCAAAACGAACCAATCTTTCTCCGATAAATTCGCTATACGAATCGATAACACTTACAGTTCATTCGTTAATCATCCAGTTACAGCTCAAACCAGTTAACCTATCTTGAATTGTGTAAGCATTTGATCTTTGCACTAACGTTACCAACGTAGGAATCTCACGGCTCGATGTTGAAAATATTAGTCGCCGAGGATGATACTAGCATTCGAGAATTGCTACGAGCAGCGCTCGAGGAAGATGGTCATCAGATTATTGAAGCCCAAGACGGTCTGCAAGGCCTGCGGCTTGTTCGTGAAGAATCACCCCGCCTAATCATTTCAGATGTGCGAATGCCCAAAATGACGGGCGACAGATTGTTCTCTGCAGTGAGAAACCTCGGCGTTGATTATCAGGTGATACCGTTTATTTTTCTTAGCGAGTCGTCCAAGGAAACCGAACATATTGCTCGTATGAACAACGGCGCTGATGGCTGCTTTCGCAAGCCGGTTAATCTCAAATTGCTGCGTGCCCATGTTAACTCCTGCCTGTCAAACTATCAGCGTCATTCGCTATTTATTGAAAGCAAGTTAAATGATCTTCAGCGATTAATTGACAATGATAGCCAGGTCGACTTCGACCACTACCAGCCTCTGGCCGGCAATGTCGATAACTTTCTCGTGACTATTGGTCGCTCTGTCGGTCGCCAGCTCAATACAGAGGCTAACGACGCCTCGCCGTCAGACGGACAGACGCACGCCAGGCACAGCGAGGCACGAACCTTAGCGCACGTGCGCTACTGTCTTGAGCAATTTGACCAACGGCGAGCGCTCTTCAGCTCTGGAAACGCTGACAGCCTCACCTGGTGGATGATATTCACTGTCGCTGAAGCTCAATTGGCGAGCACGCACATATTTGTGTCTGACCTGTACTTCAGCACCCCCTCCGCCAAAACGACAATCAACTCACGTATCAATTTGCTTGTTGAAAAAGGCATTCTCAGCAGGCATGAGCATCCCTCAGATGGTCGTCGACAAAATCTGCGGCTAGCGGAGTCATTTCAGGATAGCTTCGATCACTTTATCGACACCAGCATCAGCAGCCTCCGACACCTTCAAAGCTGACGAATGCCAGCCATCAACCGCCGGCCAGGTCTGCCACCAACGCCTGTCTGACAGCGTCGCTGAGCACTTCTGGTGCGCATGAAAACCCCGGGTGATCAACACCGATGGTGATCACCGCGCCTTGTTGCGCGGCCTCGACTTGCGTTGCAGTGAGAGGATAGCGCATAAAATGCACGGCAGACGTTTTATCCTCCGTGGTGCGATCCATATCTTCATCGCAGATGGCAAAGCTCTTGTCCTGATCACC
>JBLHRT010000177.1:0-6106 GCA_047626255.1 Candidatus Azotimanducaceae bacterium | reverse complement strand
ATGGTCTCCAGCGCGATCATCGCGCTTAATGTGACCTCGGGCGAATTGGGCCAGTTTGTCTCACCGACCAGCGGCCAGTTACCGCAGTCGCGATGCAACACCTGGGCTTTGGAGCCTGGGCCAATGAGCATAGCTTGGCCGGTGTTGACCCAGTAGGAGCCGCAGTGGGGTAGTAACATCGCATCGGCGAGTGCTGCATACAAGGGATTGTCGAGTATCTGGAAATAGGCAGGGGAGATTTTGCCGAGGCTTGAAAAGCGAATGGTTTGCGCGCCGACAAAGGCCTTACCATCTTCGCCGAGACCCTGTGTAGCGGCCCCCGGTGTAAAGTTCTGTGCCGCGGCGGTTATTGCCTCGTGCATGGTGGTGATCAGCTCTGTGGCAAACATACCTTCAATGATGAGGCCGCCGTCAGTTTTCAGGGCATTGAGCATCTGTTGGAGAGGTGCGTTCGCTGGAATTCTTTGTAGTGCCATGATCGATTACTCTCCAGTTTTAATGTGGTTAACGTGACGGCGACGCAAGTGATGCTTGTCTTCCAACCCGCGATCTACACCGTCGTCTTTGGGGTGTACATGGTCCGCCACGTCAGCGACGCAGCCGATGTCGGCTGCGACGGCGTCTTTATCAAGATCTACCAGAACGATGAAGCAAGCACCTTCAATAAAAAACGCCTTGCTATGGCGCGGCCGATACCACCACTGCCGCCGGTAATAGCAGCACGCCTATCGCCTAGCTTCCTCAAATAACGCCTTTGTGGCGCAGGCGCTGTGAAATAGCCGGGGCTGAAGTATTAATCTTTTTGGCGGAATAATACGTGCCATGATCCGCGGACGATCAGGGCTTTTCGATAACTAATAGTCGTAAAAGCCCTTGCCGCTCTTACGCCCTAACCAACCCGCGCGCACGTATTTGCGCAGCAGGGGATGTGCGCGGTATTTCGAATCGCCAAATTCCTGATACAACACATCCATGACTGCCAGGCATATATCCAACCCAATCAGGTCGCCCAGAGTGAGAGGCCCCATGGGATGATTGGCGCCGAGTTTCATGGCAGCATCAATATCCGATGCGCTGGCCACGCCATCGGCGAGGATACCGACGGCCTCGTTAATCATTGGCACTAAAATGCGGTTAACAACAAAGCCTGGCGCCTCTGCGACCTCAACGGGTTGTTTCTCGATAAACGTCGCCACGTTCATAACGGCATCAACGGATGCTTGGCTGGTGGCAATGCCACGAATGATTTCGACCAACTTCATCACTGGCGCGGGATTGAAAAAGTGCATACCGATGACTTGATCCGGGCGCGCCGTGGCGCTGGCAATCTCGGTGATCGACAAGGAAGAGGTGTTAGAGGCGAGAATAGTGCTGGGTTTACAGATGCCATCGAGCTCGGCAAAGATGATTTTCTTGATCTTCATATCTTCAATGGCGGCTTCGACGATCAGGTCGCAATCTGCCAGCGCCGATACATCCGTTGTTCCGGCGATCCGGTCGACAATAGCCTGCTTTTCGTCTGGCTGTAGCTTACCTTTGGCGACCAGTCGATCGAGGTTGCCATTAACCGTCGCGAGCCCTCGCTCAACAAAGGCAGAATCGATATCCCTGAGGATCACGTTGATGCCGAAACTGGCAAATGCTTGGGCAATGCCCGCGCCCATAGTGCCTGCACCGAGTACACCGACGAGATTAATGCTGTTTGTCATAGCTCATACTTCTTGTATTGATGAAAGGAATGGCGGGAATCTAAAGAATATAACGCTCGCTGTCCACTCGCGGGCGGCCTGCGGCCGTGCCACGCTATGTCACGCGCCTAGTTGCAGGCTTTGTGGCAGGACTCGTGCGGGTCTAATCATGGATGAAGCGTTGAACTTGGCCACGCCAGGTGGGGTCGCGAATTTTCGCCAGTAGTTCACGATTGATAGGCTCCCTGAGGTTGCTGCCACTGGGTAGTGCAAAGCCATAATCCTGGCGTTCGAGCAATTCGGGCAAGACATCGATACCATTTCGGTAATTTTTATCAACCCAGTACTTCAGCAATGGCGCGTCATACACCATGCCGTCTGCGGCGCCACTCGCCACTGCTAGCAGCCCGGCCTCTACCGAGGGATAGTCGATGATGGCGATTTTCTGTTGTTTGAGATAGGCCGCGCTGGTGGAGCCGGGTACGGTGGCAATCTGCATCTTCCACAGGTCTTGGCTATTGATGCCGGGGCTGGTCAATCGGTCGACGGTGAGGATGCTTGAGAACGCCGCTATGAAGCTGGCTACGAGCAGTAATGCCGTGAACATCCAGGTGACTCCAAGGGCGCGTCCCAAGGGTGTCAGGGGTGTCTTGTCGCCGTAGCCGACCGTGGTCATCGTCGCGGCCGCCCACCAGAAACCTTCCGAGACCTTGGAGATGGTATGACTATCATCCTTCAGTTGGGTTTGGTTATGCTCGATAAACCAGACCAGCCAACCCACAAACAGTAGCACCAATATCAGCAGGCCAACCACTTGCAGAAATCGCCAAGAGAACAGCTGGGTCAGCAAGGCGATGATCATGTTGGGTCGCTCGATAGCGGGTACCGCCAGAGATAGCCCCGTGGTGTAGAACGGGTGGGTGAAATCTAGGCCCACCTCGCGTTGCTCGGTAATGGTCAAGGCGGCCACAGCGACATCTATTTCGCCCGTCTCCAATTGTGTCAGTAAGGTCTCGATGTTGCCTGTATGGAACTCATAGCGTAGGTCGAGACGTTTGGCGATATGGTCCCAGAGCATGATGCTAATGCCATCGAAAGAACCGTCAGCGTTCTCAATGATGAAGGGTGGTGAGTGCATGGTGCCGACCTTCAGTACTCGGTCGGTCTGGGATGGGCTGACAGCGTCTTCGGCCATGACGGGCATGGAGATGAGCAACAGGGCGAGTAAGCGTGTCAGCAGAAGAGTAAGCCCGAGACCTGCGAGCTTCCGGAAAATATACGAGGACCCATACGCGCTGCTTGTGTGCGAGCTGCCTGTGTATATGTGCATAGGACGAACCTCTATCGAGCAGTCTGCTTTAAAAATTTCCAAACACCAAAGGCTGCCAACCCAAAGAGAATATGTACGCTGACGACCGGTGGCCAGCCAAGCAGATAGATGACATCGTTCGCGAGGCTGGCCTTGAACGGGCCGCCGCCGAAGGCTAGGCCCCGGGTGCCAAAAAAGGTGTTGGCCATAGCCGGTAAGGTAAACATCCACGCAGTGATCAATGCGGTCCAGAACAGCCAGTTGAACTGTTTTTTGCTGAGCCACATAAGTTGTCCGCCAAAGGCCAGTGACATTAACAGCAAGCCCTGGGTTATTGCTTCCATGTGGCCCATGCGAAATGCGCGAGAATCGCCGGGGATTTGTACGTCTATTTCAACCGGCAATGGCCATAAGACGATGGACTCTAGCAAGTGAAAGAACCAGCCCCAGCCGAATAAGATGCCAGCGATAAACAGGCCCAGACCGTTGAGAAACAACAGTGCCTGCAGGCGAGGGGTGATGGTGCTTTCTTTGTGACGAGCAAAAGCGTCGTTCGCCAAGGCTGTAGCGTCTGGGGTTAAGTCCTTCGAGAGATCTGCTGTCATAGCGTTGTGCCGGTTGGGGTTCATGAGAAAGATTGTGGCACGACAATACTCAGTTTGATGCGTGTGCCACAAGGCTAGGGTACTGGGGTTGGGGCCTCGAGGTTGGCCGTGTTAAGGCGCGCGACTGCGTCAGGATCATTTTCGAACGCCTCGGCCCAGTGTCGGCCCCAGGCCGGATCTTGAACTTGCCGTGGATGATAACCGGGCCGAAAAATCCGTAGCCAGCGGGGTCCGATATTGCCGATCAGGCGACCCAATAATTTCAGCAGGGTCCAACGGCTGGGGCGGTTGTGCCACAACCCGTCTTCCTTCAATAGGGCTCGATAGCCTTGGCCCGTGCGCCAGAAAATATGCGCCGTGGCGTAAATCAGGCCAACCATGCGCCACAAGTAGCTACCATACAGATGGTGGAAGACATCGAACGCGACATTCTTGTGCTCGATTTCTTCAACAAAGTGCCACAACACTAATGATGCCACCGCAGGGTCGCTATCGCCAAACAGGTAGGCCCTGTCTTCAATCAGCATCTCGCCAAGCGCCAGCGCCATAGACTCGAAACCCTCGGCGTAGGCTAGGTTGAAGCGCAGAGAACGCCCGCTTTCAAGATCGCTGTAGTCTTTGTCGAGGGCCTGCTCGAGATCTTTGATGCAGGCGTAGCCTGAGTCCTTCAACGTGTTGTTGAACTCTCGGTGCTGCTTGTAGTGAGTCGCTTCCTGCTTGATATACAAATCCAGCTCGTGTTGCAGCTGTGAATCGCGAATCAGCGGGCGGGCCTCGCGCATGGTGCGAATCAGGTAAGGCTCAAGATAAGGCATGGCCAGAGACGCGGCATTCACGACTTGTGAAAATTCCGGTTTGGCGGCATTCCAGTGTCCCGGCCCTGACCGAAATACAAAGGGTACCTTTCTGACCGTCATACGTGCGCCGGGTGCGGCGCTTGGTTCATCTAATGCGGGCATCTGTGTGACCTTAGCAAAGTTGAAGTGTGAGCGTTACTCTACGTCAATTTCCGGGTATGCGCACCCAGCCTTCCATCAGTACCCGGGCGCTGCGACTCATGCTGGCCTTCAATACCTGCCAGTCGCCATCAACCTGTTGCGCCTGCGCACCGACGCGCAAGGTGCCGGATGGGTGGCCGAAGTTAACCGCTTCGCGCTCACCACCGCCTGCGGCGATATTCACCAGCGTACCGGGAATGGCGGCTGCTGTGCCAATGGCGACAGCAGCGGTGCCCATCATGGCATGGTGCAACTTGCCCATAGACAAGGCGCGCACAAGCAGATCTATATCATTTGCTTGCACCTGCTTGCCGCTTGACGACACATAGTTTGCTGGCTTCGCAACAAAAGCCACCTTCGGCGTATGCTGGCGGTCTGCGGCTTCATCAATATGTTGAATCAATCCCATGCGCACGGCACCATAAGCGCGAATCGTCTCGAACATCTCTAGCGCGCGTGGGCTGCCGTTTATATCGTCCTGCAATTCGGTACCTGCGTAACCAATCTCTGCGGCGTTCACAAAGATCGTCGGTATTCCCGCGTTGATCATGGTGGCGGAAAATGTGCCTACCCCTGGCACGTCCAATTGGTCAACGACGTTGCCCGTGGGGAACATCGAGCCGCCATCATCATCGTCAGCAGGGTTGACAAAGTCGAGCTGCACTTCAGCGGCGGGAAACGTTACGCCATCTAACTCAAAATCACCGGTTTCCTGCACCGCGCCACGCGTCATGGGCACCCGGGCAATGATGGTCTTGCTGATATTGGCCTGCCAGATACGCACAATAGCGATGCCGTCATCGGGCACGCGGCTGGCATCCACCAGTCCGCTGCTGATGGCAAAAGCGCCTACCGCTGCGCTGAGGTTGCCACAGTTGCCGCTCCAGTCAACAAAGGCTCTGTCGATAGCCACTTGTCCAAACAGATAGTCCACATCATGGTTCGGTTGGCTACTGCTTGCCAGAATCACGGTTTTGCTGGTGCTGGACGTGGCGCCCCCCATACCATCTGTTTGTTTGCCGTAAGGGTCGGGGCTACCGATAACGCGCAATAGCAGTGCATCTCTTGCGGCTCCAGGGGTTTGCGCGGCCGCAGGCAGGTCGGTCAAATTGAAAAACACGCCCTTGCTGGTGCCGCCACGCATGTACGTCGCGGCAATCTTGATCTGAGGCTCGTGTGACATTACGCCGCCCCTACCGATTCCAAGAAGTCTTGGGCAAAACGTTGCAAAACGCCGCCGGCTTCATAGATCGATAACTCCTCTTGAGTGTCAACGCGACACGTGACGGGAATCTCCATCGTCTCGCCGTTCTTGCGGGTCATAATGACCGCCAAGTTAGCGCGCGGCGTATGTTCGCCAACGACATCAAAGGTTTCGCTGCCGTCTATGTTGTAGGTATGGCGATTTTCTCCGTCCATAAATTGCAGCGGTAATACACCCATACCTACCAAGTTTGTTCGGTGAATGCGCTCGAAGCCTTCGGCCACGATAACCTCAACACCCGC
>JBLHRT010000176.1:0-6117 GCA_047626255.1 Candidatus Azotimanducaceae bacterium | reverse complement strand
AGTGATGGGTCAGCTGGAGACTTAATATGACGTCGATAACGCGCAAGGCATACACAGATATGTTCGGCCCGACCACCGGTGACAAGGTCAGGCTCGGTGACACGGACCTTTTTATACAAGTTGAACAGGATTTCACCACCTATGGTGATGAGGTTAAATTTGGCGGTGGCAAGGTCATCCGCGACGGCATGGGGCAGAGCCAGTCACTGGGTGCGGTGTCAGCCGATACCGTTATCACTAATGCCCTGATCCTTGATCACTGGGGGGTCGTTAAAGCAGACGTAGGCTTAAAGGACGGCCTGATTTTGCGCATTGGTAAAGCCGGCAACCCTGATACCCAACCTAATGTCGACATTGTGATTGGGCCAGGTACCGAAATTATTGCAGGCGAAGGCCAGATCCTGACGGCGGGTGGGATTGATGCCCATATCCACTTTATTTGCCCGCAACAGATTGAAGAGGCGCAGATGAGCGGCATCACTACCATGTTAGGTGGTGGAACCGGACCGGCGACAGGCAGCAACGCAACGACCTGTACACCGGGAGCGTGGCATATCGGCAAGATGCTGCAGTCGGCAGATGAGTTCCCCATGAATATTGGTTTCATGGGCAAGGGCAATGCCAGCCTTCCCGGCCCCCTTGATGAGCAGATAGTCGCCGGTGCCATGGGACTTAAGCTTCACGAGGACTGGGGTACGACGCCACAGTCAATTGATAATTGCCTTTCAGTTGCTGACCGGTTCGATGTTCAGGTCGCCATACACACCGATACGCTCAACGAATCAGGATTTGTCGAAGACACCATCGATGCGTTTAAAGATCGAACCATTCATACCTATCATACTGAGGGTGCGGGCGGCGGTCATGCCCCAGACATTATTAAGGCCTGTGGTAGACCCAATGTGCTGCCTTCTTCAACGAACCCCACAAGACCCTATACGATCAATACGGTGGACGAGCATCTGGACATGCTTATGGTGTGCCATCACCTTGACGCCAACATCCCTGAAGACGTCGCGTTTGCGGACTCGCGTATTCGGCGAGAAACCATCGCGGCTGAAGACATCCTCCATGACCTGGGCGCTTTTTCCATGATCGCGTCCGACTCCCAGGCGATGGGGCGCGTTGGTGAGGTGATCTGCCGAACATGGCAGACGGCGCATAAGATGAAAGTACAGCGCGGCGCCTTGGCAGAAGATACCGTTGCCGATAACTTTCGTGCGAGGCGCTATATTGCCAAGTATACGATCAACCCTGCTATTGCACACGGCATCAGCCATGTCGTTGGTTCTATCGAGGCGGGGAAACTCGCTGACCTGGTTTTGTGGAAGCCCGCCTTTTTCGGCATCAAGCCCGCGATGATCATTAAGGGTGGCATGATTGCCGCCGCGCCAATGGGCGACCCTAATGCCTCTATACCCACACCGCAGCCGGTCCACTACAGACCGATGTTTGGCGCCTTCGGGCGAGCGCGTGAAGATACCAGCGTAACGTTTGTGAGCAAGGCTTTTATGGAAACTGATATCGCGGCCCAGCTAAGATTAGCGAAACGCATGGTGCCGGTAAAAGGCTGTCGAGACGTCACTAAACACGACATGATTCTCAATAGTTACCTGCCAGAGATGGAGGTTGATCCCGAGACCTATGAAGTCCGGGCAGATGGCCAATTATTGACGTGTGAACCTGCAGTGATACTGCCGCTGGCGCAGCGCTATTCTCTCTTCTAGGCAGACCCAAAATGCGGATTGAATGTTTCGAAAAAATTGATCATCTCCATGAGCAACCGTGGTCCGACACCATTAGCCTCAATTTTTCCCACCGATCAAGAAGTCGTGGAAAAGCAGCAACGGCTAAAGGCCGCGAGCTCGCCTGGTTTTTGGAGCGGGGTGAGTCCCTTCATCATGGTAATGCGCTAAAAGATGCGCAAGGTCGCTTGTACTTGGTCCAGGCGGCGCCGGAGCCGGTGTCGGTCGTGACCGCAGACTCTGTGCAGTTGTTGATGCGGGTGGCCTACCATCTTGGAAATCGGCACTTGTCGCTGCAGGTGTTGCCGGACCGTTTGATGTTCCAGCCAGATCATGTGCTGGATGACATGGTGACCGGTCTGGGTGCCAACGTGACGCGTGATGCGGTTGCCTTCCAGCCAGAGGATGGTGCCTATCATGGACAGGGGCACGGACACGACCACGGACACGACCATGAGTAACTTGCCCCGGCTTCTGCAGCTTTGCTCTCAGGCATTGCCTGTTGGCGGATATGCTTACTCGCAGGGCCTAGAGTCCGCGATACACAGGCAGCATGTGGTCGATGCGCAATCTGCAAGAGAATGGATAACAGGGGTTTTTCATCAGGGTATGAGTGAGCTGGATCTACCCGCGTTGATCTTGGCCTATGATGCGTGTGGACGTTCTGATTCTGTGACGCTACACCAGTTGAATGAGTACCTCGCAGCAAGTCGGGAAACCCGCGAGTTGCTGCTTGAGGATGTCGGGATGGGCCGGGCGTTATACCGGCTACTCTCGACACTGGATGTGGATGTTGTCGATATTCCCCAGCCCAGCTTTGTGATTCAGTTTGCCATCGCGGGACATCGCTGGGGAATCCCGATCAAGGATCTTGCGACGGGTTTATCGTTCAGCTGGTTTGAAAACCAGATAGCGGTTGCCACCAAGTCAATTCCCCTCGGTCAGTCAGATGCCCAAAAGGCGCTCAGCAAACTCATTGAGCTTATTAGTGAGCGGGTTCTCATGGCTGAGAAAATCGCTGAATCTGCGGGTTCTCCAAATGAGTGGCAGTTCGGTCAGTCTATGCCTGCCCTCGCTATTATGTCTTCCCAGCACGAAGTGCTGGAAGCAAGAATGTATCTTTCGTAAATGAGGACGCTATGACATCCAACCAAAACACGATGACATCCGGTAAGAAGAAGCCACCGCTCAGGCTTGGCATTGGAGGACCGGTAGGGTCCGGTAAAACCGCTCTTGTTCGATCTCTGTGTATGGCGCTTAAAGACAGGTTTGATATTGCTGTCATCACCAACGATATTTATACGCGAGAAGATGCTGAGTTTTTGTTGAAGCATGAAGCGCTAACGGCTGATCGAATCGTTGGGGTTGAAACCGGGGGTTGTCCGCATACCGCAATCCGTGAGGATGCCTCCATGAATCTCAATGCGGTTGATGACCTGCAGAATAAGTTTCCCGATCTGGACATGATTATGATTGAAAGTGGGGGTGACAACCTGGCAGCGACCTTCAGTCCTGAACTATCCGATCTGACGCTCTATGTCATCGATGTGTCGGCCGGGGATAAAATTCCGAGGAAAGGCGGGCCTGGTATTACCAAGTCAGACCTGCTGATTATCAATAAAACGGATCTTGCGCCCCTGGTAGGTGCTGACCTGGGGGTAATGGACAGGGACGCCAGGAAAATGCGTGGCGACAGGCCTTTTCTGTTTACTAACCTGAAGAGCTTGGATGGTTTGTCTCAAGTCGTAGATTTTGTTGTCGCTGATGGGATGTTGGGGGCTTGAGAAGATGAGTGACTTAGAGCTGCCTTATTCTCTTATGCCTGAACGGGGTGACGTCCAGGGGAGTGAGCACGTGGAGCAACGTGATTTCAAACCACATTAACCCGGATTGCAAAAGTATCCTGATTAGCGTCTTTTGTTAAGATAAGTATGTTGGGCAGTTTTTTGGTAGAGGAAGGCCAAGGTCTGAATCGCTTATGATCGTTCTGTCTTACAGTTGGCTGGGTTGAACACGTGGGCGATTTAAAGGTTGAGCAGGGATGACTTGGCTTCTTATCCAGGCTTGTTCTCGCGTCGGATAGCTGGCGCAGATTTTATCTGTGGTGGTTGCGACCTGGGCGGCCCCGAGCTATGGAACGCATAGTTCCTCCACACAAAGGGCACAAGGTAATCCTAAGGCGGCCTGATCATAGTAATAAGGTACATTGTGGCTCACGGAATACCGGCCACGCTATCTGATCCTGCATCACCATTTTGGCACGCGTCTAAGATGTCAGAGAAATCTGGATAAAAATGACTATTCAACTCTAGGTTCCTTCGGAAGACACCATCGGAAATTCATCAGTGGGTAAAAAACAACAAGCTACTCTGGCTTTAATTTCCGACGTTCTTTTGAAAATATAGCCTACCAATTTTTTATTGGACCTACTCGAGCGCTATAGCCCGACAGCAACGCAAGTTCGCATGGGGACGTACCAATACGAGCCAACATAACTGATGTGTCTTGCTGACGATTCTGTGTCGTCAGATTTTGGAATCAGTGCCGCTCAGCCATCCTGGCAGCCATGAATGCCCCAAAATGTATCGCTATAAATTGTCAATCCCAAAATGGAGCATTTTTATCGCCTATTGTTCTTCACGACACCGGGTTTGTACTTGGCTCTGTCATTGTTCGGTTAATTGAGAACCAACTAAACCGGTGCTCGACCGCCGGCCTGTGTTTTTGAAGGTCTGTGCAATGGGTCATGGCATGCTATTTGTAATGTATATGCGGAACAGGTCATTTGTGAATGGGCTATTTTTGAATGGGAGTGGCATCCCCGACCAGCAACCTCAACTCGTGACGATTCGAGTCCGACAGAGATCTAACACCGAGAGTATGGCACGACACTCCCCATACTCAGTTTACTGATCAAGCAGGGTCTAAATGGAAGGAAACACCGTTGATATTATTTTAGTTGTCATTGCATTGCTGGGCGCAGGCGCTGTCTCCGGTGTCACTGCAGGTCTGTTTGGTGTGGGCGGAGGCTTTATCGTTGTCCCCGCTCTGCTAGCAGTCTTTCCCTTATTTGGCGCAACGAACGAAAAACATATATTTGTCGCGATCGGCACATCCCTCGCCACCATCATTGTTTCTTCAGCAAGATCAGTACAGGCGCATGCAAAACGGAATCTAGTAGACTTCAATCTATTGCGCCAGTGGGCGCCATGGCTGGTGGGCGGTGTCATGGTTGGCATCAGTATCGCCTCTATCGTCGATGCCAGCAGCCTTGTCATGGTATTTGCTGTTGGTGTGCTGCTTTATTCAGTGTACTTTCTAATGCCTGAAAAATTTGCCGTAACAAGCGGCCAGCACCCAGCGATACCCAGTGGCATGGGTCGTGCGGCGCTTGCCTCAGGATTGGGCGGATTTTCTGCATTATTAGGCATCGGCGGCGGCACCCCTTTTGTTGTCACCATGGTGATTTGCGGACGCACACTGCACCAGGCCGTGGCCACCGCTGCGGGTGTCGGCTTCATCATCGCCATCCCTGGTGCACTCGGCTTTCTGGTGCTGGGCCTAACAGACACGTCCCTGCCGCCAGGCTCCATTGGCTACATTAACCTGCCAGCACTGGCGGCCATCAGCCTGGTCTCAATCTTTACAGCGCCCATTGGCGCTCGTTGGGCCCACAGTTTGAGTGAAGTAAAACTAAAACGAGTTTTTGGCATCTATCTCATCGGCGTTGCAACTTTGATGTTTTACAAAACCCTCTGACACGCGCGTTGTCAGTCTATTAAGGAGATAAATCATGACTAACGAAGTATCCCGGCGGAGATTTTTAGGCGGTTCAGCGCTCATGGCTGGCGCGCTCGCAAGCTCCGTTGTACCAATGCGCGGCGCTATCGCCAGTCCCTCGAGCAGCAGTTCCGGGTTGATGTATGGCCCGGCCGCAGGCATAGCCAAACTCAATGCCAATGAAAACCCCTACGGTCCCAGTAAAAAAGCGCTTGAGGCCATGGCAGCCGCTGCAACAAAAGGCGCCTACTATGTCGGCGAATCGGTCCCCCGCCTGCTAGCGATGATCTCAGAACGGCATGGCATTACCCCAGAGCACTTAAGCCTGAGTTCTGGCTCATCCGGGGTCCTGACTTACCTGGCGGTCGCCAAGGCGCGAGAAGGTAAAATTCTTGGCCCTGACCTTTTCTGGGACACCACCACGCGGGCTGCCATCCGCCAGGGCGGCGAGATGAAGCGTATTGTCAAAACACTCGATTTATCCACCGACCTGGACGCGCTCTATGCGGCCATCACGCCTGACGTGTCAATGGTGCAGATTTGCAACCCCAACAACCCCACTGGCATGGTCGTGTCAGCGAGTAAGCTCAGG
>JBLHRT010000175.1:0-6146 GCA_047626255.1 Candidatus Azotimanducaceae bacterium | reverse complement strand
TGTTTCATGATGCCAGCCTCAAAGAGTACATGCAGTTCGACTGCGATAACTGGCCTGGGGGGCGCATGGTGACACCAACGCTGGCGGGCACTCGTCCCGGTGGCGCTATATCAGCAGCCTGGGCGGTGATGAACTACCTGGGCGTTGAGGGTTACAAGGCCCGCCATAAGCAGGTCACTGACGCTCGGGAGATCATTGAGCAAGGCGCTACGCGCTTGGGCTTTGAGGTATTGGGCAATCCGCAACTCGGCCTCGTGGCCTTCAGCCATCCGTTGGAGGATATCTACGCGATTTACAAGCAGATGTATAAACGCGGATGGTTTACGAGCCTGACAACCCAACCGAAAGCCTTGCACCTGATGCTGTCACCATTTCATGCTCAGGTGACAGACACCTATCTCGCGGATCTTGAGTCCTCGCTGAAGCAGGTACAGGCAGGTGACAAAGATCGGGTGAGCGGGTCACGATACAGTTAAACGCAAATTAAGTCGGAGTGGTGGAGTCAGAGCGGAGCGTGGGGGCGTGGGAGCGTGGGGTCAGAGTAAAGTGCCAGAGTAAATTCCTGCTATTCCGGAATTTACTCTGGCACTTTACTCTGACCCCATAACTAGAAGTGCTCACTCTAATCCTGCGGAATATGCTTACGCTGAACCTTCTTCTTGCCATGCTTGGTTTTACTGTCTAGACGCTTGCGGGTCGATGAGCGGCTGGGCTTACTCGGACGCCGGGTTTTTTGCTTGAACTGCGCCTTCACCAGCAACTCATCCATACGCGCCAGTGCATCTAGGCGATTACCGTCCTGGCTACGGGTTCGTTGGGCCTTGATAACCAGGATACTGTCGGTTGAGATACGCCGATCATGCAACGCCAACAAGCCCATTTTTACCGACTCCGGCAGACTTGAGGCATTGATATCAAAGCGCAGATGGATCGCCGTCGAAACCTTGTTAACGTTTTGCCCACCAGGGCCGGACGCACGAATCGCGCTCAGCTCGATCTCACTGTCAGGGATATCCGCGACACTGATCATAGGATCGCTAACATATTAGCGCCACCCGTCTAGGCCCGCGACATGAACTTGGCGTTAGTCGTATTGATTTTAATCGCCTCGCCTCGGTCAATATACTCGGGCACCTGCACCACCAGACCAGTGGCCATGGTAGCGGGCTTAGTGCGCGCACTCGCAGAGGCGCCCTTGATGGCTGGGGCGGTATCATCAATCGTCATCGTCACAGACTGGGGCAAATCAATAGCAACGATCTGGTCTTGTACCAGCAGCGCCGTGATACCTTCAAGACCATCGATCAAGTACTCGATCTGGCCTTCTAGATCTTCTTTGTTCAGGCCATGCTGAGAATAGTCGCTGCTGTCCATAAACATGTAGGTGGCATCGTCAATGTAGGAGAATTGCACAGACACGCGCTGGCAATCGGCCAAGGCTAGCATGGTATCACTCTTGTACGACTCATCACGCTTCTGGCCCGTGATCAGATTATTCAGGCGAATTTTGTACAAGGTCGACGCGCCACGTGACGAGGGGCTCTTGCAATCTAGCTGCTTGACGGCATGAGGAACGCCATCGATGTCGATAACGTCTCCGCGCTTTAGTTCACTGGCTTTTGGCATGGTAACTTCTTACACTCGGTTGGCTTTGATCAGGACAGCTATTGTACATGTTTGAAAAAGACGATTTGGTAAAAATTGCACGTTGGAACATGCCTTTTGGTAAGTACCAGGGTCACCTCCTACTGGACTTACCCGAGGCTTATTTGCTGTGGTTTGTTGATCGGGGCTTTCCACAGGGCGAGCTAGGGCGATTAATGCAACTATGCCTAGAGATCAAGATCAATGGCGTGGAGGGTCTGCTTGACCCATTTCGCCCAACGTCTGAACCTAAAACTAAAACTTATTCTAAAACAAAGGCCGCATACGTCTTTCCAACCAATCGAGAAGCAGACGATTAGTCTCAGCGGGTAACTCCTGCTGAATCCAGTGGCCGCAGGGTAGCGTGTGAATCTCAAGGTCTGCCACATAGGGCGTCATATCAGCCTTTCGCACCATATCATGCTCGCCATAGATCATCAGGGCCGGTTGCCGCACTCGCTGCTCAACATCCGCGGTGGTCTCCCAGTTACGGGTGAAATTACGATACCAGTTACTCGGCGCCATAAACCCACCAGCCTTAAACGCAGCCAGAAACACCTGCAGGTCAGCATCGCTCATCACCGGCTCACCGGCTGTCACCACCGTATCGGCGAGATGGATAATGGACGGCCCCCTAGGCTCACCCTCATCGGGACCCGTGCTCAACCATTGCTTGGTACGATACATATTCCGCAAGAACAACTCAGGATGACGATCAAAGGCCGCAGCAGCCACCCCCGGCTGCCGGTTGAAGTGAACGATATAAAATTCAGGACCGAGCATTTTTTCCCAGAACGCAACAGGATCAGCAGGATCGCGGACGTGAAACGGCACCGACAGATTCGCCACGCCGACGACGCGCTCGGGATGCAACAGCGCATGATTCCAGACGATGATCGCACCCCAGTCGTGCCCCACATAGATGGCCTTGTCGATCTCCAGCGCGTCAAGCAGAGCCACGTGATCACCGGTCAAGTGGTGGATATCATATAGCTCAACAGCATCTGGCTTTGAGGAGCCACCATAACCGCGCTGATCCGGGGCTATAACGTGATAACCCTGCTCAACCAAGGCCGGAATCTGATGGCGCCAGCTATACGCTAACTCGGGCCAGCCATGGGCCAGCACCAGAGGAATACCCCCTTGCCCGGCTTCATACACGGCCAATTCAACACCGTTGACAGGGATCATACGCGGCTTGGGAAATGTCACAGATGGCATCCTCTTTGAAAACTCATAGGAAGTTCTACGGAAAGCTTTTGAAGGCACGTCTCGACATCCATCACCCCCAAGATGCCGTCATAGACCCTCAACGCCTTTCACAAAGATCATTACAAAGGTCATCATAACGGTCACCACAATGGCGACATCAAGTTTATCAATATCGGCGTCGAGCCTAACAGGCATCGGCTCTGCATAACACTAGTACCCAACAACACTCGCTGTATCCTCGTCGCCAGACCTACAGCACATCAACCTCTCTCTTCGTTACGGTTGACTTGATATCCCCAGTCGTTGAACAATGGTTGCCTCTTTCACAACCAACATGAAACCACATATGACTATTGGTATTATCGCTCGACTGACAATCCAACCCGGCAAGAACGCGGAATTCGAATCAATCTTCGTCGAACTACAGGCCGCTGTGGCAGCTAATGAGGTAGGCAACAACTTCTACGCTCTGCATAAATCCCGTACCGATGAGAATCAATACATTGTATTGGAGCAGTATGTCGACCAAGCAGCCATAGATGCCCATGGTGCTTCCGATCACTTCAAAACCATCGGCGCAAAAATGGGCAGCTGCCTAGCCGGTCGACCAGAAATAGAGGCTATGGACGCGATTTAGTCCTTATAAGGATAAGCTTGCTCTGACGGGATTAACACTGACTTAAGCAAGCGCTGGTGACCCCTTCAGACCTTTATTTTGCTGTATAAGTACGGCAGCGAGATATCCATCCGGTAGTCAACACTGGAGTGGTCATCATCAAACTCCGCATAGTGGTGTTCAATACCGGCTTGTTGCATGTGATCACGCAATTGCCGCGCACCGAACACTAGCCGATATTGATCCTGAGCCCCACAGTCAATGTACAGACCAGCGAGTGATTTCAAGCTAGCCTGCACAGGCGCCTGCTGGATGAGTTGCACCGGGTCCCAAGAAAGCCAGTTCTGCCAACGGTCAGGCAACAACTCGCAGGTATCGATATCAACGGGCAGACGCACGCCATAGCTGCTGGAAGGATCAGGATCGTAACTGGCCGCCATAGCCAAAATCATCAGGCATGTTATATCGCCGCTAGCGATCTTCTGACAGCCCTGCAAGTGCGTCATAAAGCCGTTTATCCCACCCTCAAAATGCGCCAGGTGCATCACCGTCGACGCAAAGTCATGGGCATAAACCAAATCAAACGCCATATCACCCGAATGACAGGCAATGGCTCCCCAGTGCTCACCGCTCAACATGCCTTGCAACATCGACCCATAGCCACCGCTAGATTTGCCGAACACGCCGCGGTGTGCCGCACCCGGGCAGACACGGTAGCGCGACTCAATCTCGGGCAAGACCTCCTGCAGTAGGAAATCTGACCAGTTACCCATGACACTGGAATTAATGTACTGGTTACCCCCCAGAGAGGTGAAACAGTCAGGCAGCACGACGATCACTGGGCCCATCTCACCCGCTTCAATCAGCCGATCGATCCGCTGGGGCACCGATTCGCCAAATGCCTTCCAGCCAACGTGGGACAAGCCGCTACCGGTATAACCCACCAGATCCACTAATACAGGGTAGTGCTCCGTGGCTACCTCGTATCCGGCAGGCAGATAAACCGCAACCACACGCTCGACGGGGTCCCCCAGGCAATTATTACGCAACGCTGCAGACGCTAGCGTCAGGTATTCGATTCGCCCTTGCGGTTGAGGGAAGTGGTGTCGCGGCATGGGACAATCCTTACTTTATCGAACGTTTTAGAGCGGTTGAAAGCGGTGTAGGGTCAATTCACTACATTGATTCTAGCGCCGCAGTGCACGCCGCAGCAACACCACGCCTCGCTCGACACCACGCAGCGTCAGCTCGAAGCAAGTTAAGCCCACGACTTTCAGGCGATCCACAACACTGACGTGACGCAGACCTTCGAGTCGCACGTGCATGCGCTGCAATCCTGGCTGACGATCACTCCAATCCTTGACGCGGGTAGAAATTTTACCAATCAGGTACAACGCTCCCAGCAGGAACAGCACACCCGGAATAATCGGTATCAGTAACCCAATCAGGCCGATAACGATACACACCACGGCGAGCAAACCGTAGAGTACTTTGGTCGATGCGCTCAAGGGAGTCGCCGATATGGCCAGGCTCTGATGACGTTTCATGTAACGTGTATCCTTTGGCTGCTGGTCATCATTGGCACTTCATAAATTGAGTAATCCAACAACCAGATGACTTAAAAATCGGACCGCTTAATGACAAAATTGTTCAATAATTGAACTGTTCAAAACTGTATTATTTAATGCTTAAACATAGCTTCTGCTACATAGCACCTGCTACAAATCGTTAGATACTAGTTAGCTCCGGCACTACCCCTACGCATGGTAAGCAAGCAGAATTCGTGCCATTTTCTATACTACTGTTTTTATTGGTTTTTATCGAACTCAACAACACCACGTTGGCGAATTTCCCCGTCATCTGGCCTACATGACGACTCATAGGACGGCTGCAATGTCGATACGAACCACGCACCTGACAATTCGACCCACTTACCACCTTCAAACATGTGACGCACCTCACAGAAGACCAGACCTCCTATGCTAGGATTTAACTTGGGTCATTGTCATCAAACGCTTGTTCGACCTGCGGCCCAGGCTATGGCGCAGCTTCATCGTCAGCGCATTTCAATGCGGATCATTACCCAGGATGTACCTGACTCATGGCAGACCTGATTCAGAGATTATCACAAAAAAACATTGCCTCTGCATTGCAGGGGTTTTATGCGCCGTCCAAACCAGCCAGCGGCGCCCTGCAGAGCGCGCAACTCATCGAATTGCTCGAAGCCTTGCCAGCGTTATCTACCGACGAACACGTTGACCCCATTCTGACGCAGATTAAGAAACATCATCGCGGCACCGCCCTCAGCCGTCAAGATCATGCACTGCTTGCCTACATCGACGACAGCGTCACACAGATTCTGGGACAGACCGACCTCGACTATAAAATTGAAGCCTTTATCCGCAACCTTACCCCCTATATCGCGGTTATCGCACTAAGCCAGGGCGTTAAATCCATATTTGAACCGCAGCCAATCTTAAAGTTAATGGACACTCTGATTGTAGAGGGCCTCGGTTGGAGCGAAGACCTTGGCGTACTTGGCGCACAATTTATGGACAAAATTGAGTTGATGGTACGCGCCATGGTGACCAATCGTATGACGCTGGCAGAATGTGAGACAGGCTTGGCCGTATTGTTTTCCAAAGAGAAACCCATTTTCAAGAGAATGGAACAG
>JBLHRT010000174.1:0-6214 GCA_047626255.1 Candidatus Azotimanducaceae bacterium | reverse complement strand
CATCATTTCCACGGCTTCCTTACCATTACCTACTACATCCACAACAATACCCAATTTCTTCAGGATCTGAGTGGCGACCTTCTGGTTGACGACGTTGTCTTCTGCCAGCAGAAAGGAAAGTTTTTCGAGTGGTAGGTCACCCCAGTCGCGGAACGTGTTGACTTGAGTATTTTCGATGCTGCCAACATTCAGCAGGTTGTTGATGCCGCGAAGAAACGTTGATGGGCGCAGGGGTTTGCTCATAACGTGTATGAAGTCACTGGGCGTGATTCTTTCACCGACCGTTTGCAGGCTGACGACTTGTTGTAACGTTGATGATTGCTTGAGCAGTGCTGCCAGTGCCGGCTCTTCGCGAAGGTTGATATCGGTCAAAACCAGGTTAAATTGACGGTGTGCGAGGGCGCTGAGCAAGTGTGACGCATTGGTATACACCGTGTGCGGGATGTCCATGCGCGCCAGTAGCTTGCTGGTGATCTTGGCAGCACCCGCATTGATCTGGCATATGGCGGCCTGGCGGTCAGGGAAAGCTAAGGCAGGTTCGGTCTGACGCAGTTCAGCCTTTTCCAGATGCAGGTCGAAGGTAAATTGGGAGCCAACGCCGGGGCTGCTGGTGGCGATGATAGTGCCCTGCATCAAATCTACTAGGCCCTTGCAGATGGATAGGCCGAGACCCGTACCGCCATATTTGCGGGTGGTCGACAAGTCGGCCTGCACAAAGGGGTCGAACAACTTGCCTAACTGATGCGGTGCAATACCCACGCCACTATCAAGCACAGTAAAGTTCAGGATGGCACGTTGGTTTTCACCAAGAGAGGTTGACACCAGCACGGTGACCTCGCCGGTCTCGGTAAATTTGACCGCATTGGATAGCAGGTTGACCAGGATTTGACGAATACGCGTGACATCACCGATCCACAGTTGTCGGTGATCGACGTCAAATTGGAGTAACAGTTCCAGGCCTTTCTTGGCGGCCGTGGGGGCCATCATGTCAATCGCTTCACCCACACACAGTTCCAGATCGAACGCCTGCTGCTCAAGTTCAATCTGATCGGCGTCGATCTTGGAGAAATCCAGAATCTCATTGATGATATTGAGTAACGACTCGCCACTAGAGCGAATGGTATTGAGATAGGTGCGTTGGTGCGGATCCAGCGCAGTCTCCATCATCAGCGAGGTCATACCGATTACCCCATTCATGGGGGTACGAATTTCGTGGCTCATGTTGGCCAAGAAGCGGGATCGTGTTGCGACAGATTCCTCGGCTATTTCTTTGGCGGTTTGTAGTGCGAGTTCATGACTGACCTGAGCGCTGACATCGGCTACACGAACGAAGATATAGTCGTCCTTGTCGATGAACTGGCGCCTCATGGCAATATTGCCCCAGAAATGATTACCCTGAGCTGTCATGAATTTGACCCTGTCGGACCACAAACCCTCGCTGAGGGCCAATCGTGCTGCGGCAGCTACGTTTTCGCCGTCATTGTGGGCGGCGAAGGCTTGCTGTAGGAGGCTCACAACCTGATTGTCATCATCGGTGCAGAAAATCCGGTAGGCCATCGGGTTGATCCGTATCGGCACAGCTGTGGCGGTGTGGCCGTAAATCATGGCGTCTGCAGCCTGGTCAAACCACAGGTTAGATATAATCTCAGATTTCTTCTTCAGGGCCCGTACATGCAGAAAATGAGTGCTGATCAGTGTCGAGGGCAGGGAGATGAGCAGCGCGATCATGGCGAATATGAGGGGGGGTGTCAGTGGGGCTGGCGTCAGATATGCTGTGCTGATCAAGAGGATCAAGGACGGCGCCTGATGTGCGAGAATCAGGGGAATCTTGTTGAGCACCAGGACCAGTAAAGACAAACCGGTGAGGCTATACAATACAGCGAAGGTGCTGATATGTTGGTCGTAGAGAAGGCTTGCGACGTGGATGCTATACACATAGGAAATCAGCAGGCTAGACTCTCCAATGTAACGTCGCCAAGTCTGGTTCACAAACGTCATGACGAAGGACAGGCCACACAGGCTCACGAGCAGGTAGCGTGAGTAGACGGCCAAGGTTGATTCTTGCTGGCTGGCACCTATGAACACGGCGCCGACCAATGACATGAGCGCCCCAATCACGAAGGCTGCGCGATAGAGGAGCAAATGGTTAATCTTCAAGCGGGACGTTAACATTAAGGCATTGGGTTCTTATGGATGATAATACCTTAAGTGTAGGTTAGCTTGTGCGCAAAGTGGGTGAACTGTGGGACAAATTTACTGCGGTTTTTCCCTGGCACTTTACTCTGACCCCATAACTATTCAGCTTGGGCCTATTTATAGGTGGTCTGGCGGACGTGGCGGGACGGGTATGGCTCCCCAATTAACGGCTGTATGCTGGCTAGCGTGAGTTGTCGTCAGCAACCGGCCTTGGAAACGTCGCGCGTGGTGTTGGTGGCTGTCTCTGCGAATTCCATTTAATCGATATAAAACAATGTTTTGCATTCGGTCTTCAAGCGCGACAGAGTGGCGTCGTGCACAGGTGCCTGCAATGATCACGGACGGCGGGGTATCGACATAAAGTCTCGTGATAATGGATTAGTTACAGGGCAGAACGTCGATTTAGCCGGATTCAATGATAGAATCTGGCGATTACAGCGGCTGGTGGTGAATTAAGCACCAGCAAGAGGGCATCACGAAACAGTGATTGACGCTTGATCAGTCTTGTCCGACCAAGCGTATCATTACTCGCGAACAACATGACACGCGAACAACGAGGAGTAGCAAGCTATGCCGTTGGTATTAAACGAAGAACAAAATATGCTGAAGGATGCAGCGAAAGATTTCTGCGCCAGTAACACCCCAATTACTCAGCTGCGCAAATTGCGTGATGAAAAGAGTGAGACGGGATTTGATACAGGTACCTGGCAGCAAATGGTTGAGCTTGGCTGGACTGGCATCACCATACCGGAAGATTTTGGTGGTCTGGGCTTTGGCTTCATGGGTATGGGCGTCGTGCTTGAAGAATGTGGCAGAACACTGACTGCATCACCATTGTGGGCGACAGCGGTTGTTGGTAGCAGTGCGATTCTGCATGGTGGTTCAGACGCTCAGAAGAGCGAGCTTCTGCCGCAGATCGCTGCTGGCGAATTATTGCTGGCGTTAGCCCTAGAAGAGACGCCACACCACAACCCTTATGGTGCTAAGACGACAGCCGCCAAGTCAGGTGACGGTTACAAGCTGACAGGTAGCAAAACATTTGTCATTGATGGCCATGTTGCTAATAAACTGGTTGTTGTTGCACGTACCGCCGGTAACGCCGGTGACCGTGATGGCCTGACGTTGGTACTGGTAGACCGTGATGCCGCTGGCGTTAACATGACCCGCACGATTATGGCAGACAGCCGTAACGCCGCCAATATTATCTTTGATGGCGCCCAAGGCGAGCTTATGGGTACTGAAGGTAAGGGTGCTGATGTGCTTGATAAGGTATTGGATGCTGGGCGCATTCTGTTGGCCGCCGAGATGCTAGGCAGTATTCAAGAGTGTTACACACGTACCATTGAATACCTTAAGACGCGTGAGCAGTTTGGCGTACCGATTGGTTCGTTCCAAGCGTTAAAGCATCGTGCAGCTGAGATGTTCTGTGAGATTGAGTTATCTAAGTCTGTGGTTATGGAAGCATTGTCGGCTTTGGATGAAGATTCAGAAGACGTACCTGAGCTGGCAAGCCTAGCGAAGGCTCGACTTAATGATACCTACAATCTTGTCAGTAGTGAAGGTGTGCAAATGCACGGTGGTATTGGTATGACTGACGAATACGAGATCGGCTTTTTCATGAAGCGCTCTAGAGTGTCCGAGCATACCTTTGGTGGTAGTGCCTTCCACCGTGATCGTTACGGTGTTCTGCAGGGCTATTGATCTTCGAGAGACAATGATCTTCCAAAGATAAATGCTAGAAAATAGGGGGTCATTGAGACGCCTTAAAAAAAGCGAGCCCTATGAGGCTCGTTTTTTTTGGCTGTCAGGCAGTGGATACGTGGCTAATAACCTATGAAAATATTCAAGGGTGTTGGTGAGATCAAATCGATATTTAACAAGATCGCGTTGCAGGCGTAAGGTCATGGTTATGGGACGGATGTTCCATCAGTGCAGACAATAACATCTGCCAGTGTGCGCAAACCCCGAGGTCTGAAAACTCCATAGGAGTCTCGGAGTTGATAAGCATACATTGCGTGAAGCGTTTGTCTAGATACAGTGTTTTATAAGTAGTGTTTTATAAGCAATTATTTAAATCGATTTAGATCATTGCTTTAGAAGAATACTTTAGAAAGATTGTGCTAGAAACGTAGCTAAAAGAAAGGCTTTCTTTAAAAGCACAATGGCGAGCCCTGTTTATGCAGGGCTTGCTTGTTTTATGGGCGGGTTTCTAGTGATAAGTATTTGTAGATGGGCTCTCGTCGATAGGCTTTCTACCGATGACTTTCTGCGAAGTGCTTTCTACGAAGTGCTTTCTACGAAGTGCTTTCCATTAAGCGCTTTCTGCTCCGTGTGCTCTATGCACAGGTATGCGCGAACAGGGTTATTCTCTGCAGTCTGCGTCGGGATCGTCCGGAT
Source organism: Candidatus Azotimanducaceae bacterium (assembly GCA_047626255.1). Lineage (GTDB taxonomy): Bacteria > Pseudomonadota > Gammaproteobacteria > Pseudomonadales > Azotimanducaceae > UBA4582. Next base: position 1,621 of record JBLHRT010000174.1, on the reverse strand, counting down.
TGAAAAACTCACACAGTAAAGGTCGAAATCTGTCCATGTCGACCAGAAAGGCATCGTGACCCTGTAGCGAGGCTAGTACATGCAAGCTGACATCGCGGCTGCCGTTATCGAGTCCGGCGGCCAGTTCTCGTTGTTGTTCAACGGGAAACAAGATATCGGTTTCTACGCCAATAACCATCACCCGAGTCGCGCCAACGCGTCGGAAACCGGTGGTTAGTGAGCCGCCATAGTCAGCAATATCGAACAGGTCCATCGCCCGCGAAAGGTACAGATAGCAGTTGGCATCAAAGGTGCCGACAAATTTCCGGGCATGGGCTTCAAGGTATGATTCCACCTCGAAATCAATACCAAAGGTATCGCCTATCTGGCGTTCTTCACCGATGAGTTCGCGACCAAAGCGTTGCTCGAATTCTTTCGGGCTACGATACGTCAGCATGCCCAGTTTGCGTGCTAGACGCATACCCACAGAGGGTTCCTTATCAGCATCATAAGCGCCGTTTAGCCAGGTCGGGTCGCTGCGTATAATCTCTCGCTGTACTGACCGCAGGGCAATGGTGTAAGGCATAGCCCGGGCAGCAGATGAGATACAGGCAAGGCCAGTGCTGGCATCAGGGAACAGTATAGAGTGGCATAAGGCCGTCATGCCGCCCATGGACGCGCCAACGACACTATGAAGTTGCTGAATGCCGAGGCTCTCAACCACCACTTGTCCGGCCCGGGCGATATCTTCCAGAGTCAACACAGGAAAGGTCAGTCGATATGGTTCGTCCGTGTTAGGGTCGATGCTGGCAGGTCCTGTAGAACCAAAACAGCTGCCCAACGAATTAACGCAGATCAGAAAATATCGCGACGTGTCGATAGGGCGGTCAGGGCCAATCATTTGCTCCCACCAGCCGCTACTCGTATCTAGCGTAGACGAGGCTGCATGGGCAGAGGGTGACAGACCGGTGAATAGGAGGATGGCATTGTCACGTTGCTCATTGAGCGTGCCCCAGGATTCATAAGCAATCACAGGATCGCACAATTCGCCATGCTGCATGGCGAATGTGCCGTCGATTTGATGGTATCGGCGTGCTTGAGTCATGGGGGATAGTCTGCCGTGATTGGCGTTGAAACGCTAGCTGTGTCGAATCCATCTATGTGCAATAATCGGCGTTGACTACTTCGACTGACTTGCCTGCAGGCCACCGCCAGATGGACACCCACGCGCTTGAGATATACCTAGGCCTTTGCCGCAATCTGCATTTCAGCCAGACCAGCGAACAGTTTCATCTGAGTCCGTCGGCCTTGAGCCGATCTATCCAGCGCCTTGAGCAGGAACTGGGCTGTGCATTATTGATACGAGATAATCGTGCGGTCAGCCTGACCGCTCAGGGCGAGGTGTTTCGACAATATGCAGAAGAAGTGGTCGCTAGGGGCGAACAACTACGTATTGATCTGGGCCAGTCGTTGGCGACACTAACGGGTAAGCTCTCGTTGTTTGCGTCGGTCACAGCGAGCCAGAGTATCCTGCCTACCGTGCTAGCACGTTTTCGGCGGGAGTATCCTGGCGTCGAAATTCAGTTGGAGACAGGCTATGCCGGCAATGCATTACAGCGGTTGTCTGAAGGCTGTGATGTGG
>JBLHRT010000173.1:0-6262 GCA_047626255.1 Candidatus Azotimanducaceae bacterium | reverse complement strand
GCTGGGTTTGTTGGCGCTGCAGCCTCTGATCGGTGAGATGCTGGTCTAGCTGCTCCTGTGCTATTTCAGGAAACCCCCAAAGCCCGCCCCAGAGTCCCTCGCTGGGACGCTTTTCGAGTAAGAACTCACCCCGCTTATTCTCTATCAGCAGCATGCACGTGGTGCGAACAGGGATAACCTTCTTTGGTTTCTTGCCGGGAAATGCGGAGATCTGCCCTGTGTTAGTGGCGATACACTCTGTCGCGAAAGGGCATATATCGCAACGAGGTCGGCTGCGCGTACACAGGGTGGCGCCGAGGTCCATAATGGCCTGAGTATAGTCAGCAACCCGGTGTTGTGGGGTCAGTTGTTCTGCCAGTTCCCACAGTTGTTTGGCGACCTGTGTCTCGGCCGGCCAGCCGGGAATACCAAAGCAGCGCGCCAGAACACGCTTAACGTTGCCGTCGAGAATCGGTGCGCGACCGCCGCCAGCAATACAGATGATCGCGCCGGCGGTTGATCGGCCTATACCGGGCAAGTCGATAAGGCCGTCGACGCTGTCGGGGAATTGACTGTTGTGCTCGCTATGTAGTCTTTGGGCCGTTTTGTGCAGGTTGCGGCCCCGGGCATAGTAGCCCAACCCCGTCCACAGGTGCAGTACCTCGTCTTGACTGGCGGCGGCGAGCGCGTTGACGTCGGGAAAGCGCGCCATAAAGCGTTCATAGTAACCAATGACCGTGGTCACCTGAGTCTGCTGTAGCATGATCTCTGAGACCCAGACCCGGTAGTGGCTTATGTTCTGTTGCCAGGGTAAATGCTTGCGCCCGTGTTCATCAAACCAAGTCAGTAAGCGCTCACCAAAATCATTGATCATGTACCGAACAGGCCTTTCAGTAGGCTCTTGGCTTTATCTTGTATGTCTGGCGGTAGTTGCTCCTGCAGTTTTTCGACGATCTTCTCGGTGCCCTGACGCTGGATCTCTTGCTTGAGCAGGTCAGCGACTAGGTTCTGTACGCCTTTCATATTCGGTAAACACAAGTCAACCGGAGAGGCGTCCATGGCGCCCGCGCAGTGCAGTGGCCAGCGCAGTCCCGCCATCGGTGGTTTGACGCTGAATTGGCTGGTGCTCGACTCTTGCAGGGTAATGCCTATGTCGTAGGCCAGTTGGTTGTTCCAATAATCCACGCCGCCGGTGCCAGTGATCAACATGGTTTCGACCTGCACACTGAGCTGCTGGTTGGCTTTGATGCCGGCTTGCAGAGCTAGGTTTCCGGTAAGCGATTCAAATGGCATCGTGTCGGGCCAGGTAGCGACGCTGGAGGTTTTGCCACGCAGGCCATCAACGACGGCGGTGGCGCTCTTGATAGGGGTGACGTCTAAGGTGCCGTTATTAATGATGAAGCGGTTGTCGCCGGTGAGTGTGTTGAGCACTTGGCTGAGCATTTTACCCTTGAAGCTCGTCTGGGAATCTAAATCCAGGCTGCCGGTAATCCACTCAAATGCGGTGAGCTTGGTCATGTTGAGCCCTGTGATGCTCATTTTTGTGGCGCCAATGACGGCACCGGCAATGGGTGTGTGGGCGTTGAAGTTGAAGCTGATCTGGCCGTCGTAGCCACTAGCGGTGGTGCTAATGGCCAGTTTTTGCTGCTTGTTGACGATTGTCGTCGCCAGATTGTCTAGGGTGTAAGTGTCATAAATGATCTTGCCAATGCTGAGTTTACCGTCGAGTTCATAGGTATTGAGTAACTCAACAGGTATTGCCTCGCTGTCTGTCGGCGCGGCGGCGGCTGTCTCATCTGCGGGCACGACATCTGGGCCGAGGTAATCGCTGAGAATAATGTGGTCGATGGCAAGGTCGAACCCCGCTTTTAGCGTATCGCCCAATTCAGCATCGAGACGCCCCTTGATAGTGCTGCTGTCGAGTTGCATGGTCAGGTTGGTGAGGCCGAGTTCCGGCATGGTGCCGCTGATATCTGCCGTTAGACCAAAGCTGCCGAGTGCGTCGGGGTTGTTGGTTTCAATAGGCGCGAGTTTAAGGCGTGCCATCAGTGGCTTGATGGCAAACGGTGTGAGTTGCAGCTTGCCCTGTAGCGTGGGTGCCCCATTAAGGTCAGTCAGGTTGAGGCTGGTGCTGCCCGCGATTTCTGCGACGCTGAAATGACTTTCGGCTAATACCAAGGTGCCTGCCTGCAGGTCAGCGCTACCGTTGAGTGTCATGCTGGCGGGAATGTCGCCCATGTCAGGCATGCTGGTGTTGGTGTTTATCGCCAGCGCTTTAAACTGGTACTGGGTAAACCCCGTGTTGAAGGCGAGGTTGCCGCTGCCGGTTATCTCCGAACGCAAATTGGCAGGTTTGTCTTCAATCATCATATCGAAGTCTATGCGTGTCAGTTCGTCGTAACGTACGGGTCCAGTGGTGAGCGCGTTAATCAAAACGACGTAGTGACTGGCTGTCGCCTGCTCTACATAGCTGATATTAGCATTACTGATGCTGATGCCCGCAATATCGAGTTTGACGTTGCTGCTGTCGCCATTGTCTGCTGCAACGTCGGCTTCGCGACTATTCCCAGCAACCTCCCAGTTGCCCTTGCCTTCGGCATCGACCTTGGCGTTGACGGTGAGGCCATCGATAGTCAGCCCGTCGATAGCCAGCTCTGCACTAAAAATCAGTGGTAGCAGTTTAAGATCGACGGCGACCTTATCAAGTGTCATCAAGGTATTTTGTGCGCCGCTAGGCCGGAGCTCTACGCCGGTGACGTCGATAGCGATGGGCGGCCAGTAGCGCCACTTGATCTCGCCGTTAATCGTAAGGTCGAATCCAGTCTCAGCTTTAACAATGCTGGAGATTTCGTCCTGGTAGAAGTCCGGATTGTCGAGCAGCAGCATGACGCCGCCAAACAGGAGTGCTGGAATGAGGACGATGGCGGCGATGAATATTTTCATGAATAACCTTTTAGGTAAGAGTCTTTGCTACACGATCTGATTGACAGGAGGTGGTCTAAGGGGGTGGTCAAAAAAGCCTGTGGGTTACGTTCCCCAGTCTTGTTGGTTTCGGGTCGCCAGTGCCAGGTTGTTACGCGCATACTCGCACAACACCTGCACAATACCACGAGTCACTTCTTTGTTGCCCGCCATGAGTTCATACAAAGATTCGCCGTTGAGGCGCAGTAATGTGCAATCTTCCACCGCGGCGACAGACACGGATCTCGGCTCCGGGTCTAGCGCCGAGAGTTCGCCAAATACAGTACGTCCACCGATGACGCCGAGGGTCTTGTCACCATCAAAAAACCGTACTTTGCCGGTGGCGAGAATATACATGGAGGTGCCGAGTTCACCCTGCCGAATGATAACGTCATCCGCATCGCATTCAACAGTTTCGACGACAGTGGCCATGTCTACCAGTTGCGCCTCGGGCACTGATGAAAAAATCTTGACAGATTTGAGGATCAGGACCTTCTCAATAGTCAGCAACATATATCCACTCGAATATTCGTATGGCATCCATTATGCCAGACTCGGGTCATGGGCGTGTAATTCTCTTATCACGACGTTTGCATGTCCGTATCTTCTCCCGTCTGGAGGTCTAGCAGCAACTCACTCACGACCTTCTTGATGCTGGGGCTTGGGTCATCTTGGTGGGCCACGAGAATGTTGTGCAAGTCCGGCGGATTGAGTTGATGCAGGCTCCACAGTGCAGTCTCGCGTATAATGATTTCGCGGTCGTCGACGGCCTCTTGTAGGCGTGACAGATGGCGCTTGTTTTTCTGTTGTCCTACTTGGTAAAGCAACGCAGAGCGGGTCCAATAGAAGGCGCTATCAAGGTGTTCTTCCATCAAATTGTTAAAGCGCTCGTCGGCAGCCAGCGGCGTCTGTGGAAAAAGCTCGGAGAGCGCCTGTAAGCGTTCGGCATTGCTGATGTCATCAAGTATCGGTAACACCACTTGCTTGATCTCCGTCGTCAGCAGGTTTTCCAGCACCTCAAGGGCAAAGACCCGCAGCTCTGAAACTCTGGAGTCAATGTTGGCGCGGGTGTCGAGCATCACAATCGAGGGAAACAAAAAGGAAATCAGCAGCAGCATATTGTCGCGCCGCAGTTCAAGTTCGCTGCCTAGTGCGGCATGCACCAGTGCGTAACGCGCGTCGGTGTGCAGGTCTTCCATGGCGGCCAGCAACAAGGTGATAAACTGGACTTCCTGATCGAGTAAGTTCACAAACATATACTTGTCGTCAGCCAAGGCTTGGTAGTGCAAATGTGCCAGCCCTAGGTAAATCTGATGTTTGATCGCTGGGTCCTGGGTGGTCAGCTGGCGCAAGAAAACATCGACAGCCTCGACGCCACCTATTTCAGCGACAATATCGAGCATGTGTAGGCGGTCTTGACGCTCAACAGCCGGAGAGGAGATGCCAAGGTCGAGATCATACAAGGCCCTCTCACCATATTGGCGCAAGGCATGACTGGTGGGGCCTTGTAAGCCAGGGTGCGATATCTTTGAGACCAGCGGATTGATCAGGCGATTGTCCCGCATAAGGCCAGCGGCCTGTATCGCATGCTGAACGACCTTAGCGTCTTTGTCATCGAGCAACTCAACCAGAAATCCAGAGAAGGCGGTACTCTTGGTCTCACCCATGACATCGGCGGCGATTATTCGATCTTCCGCGTCGATGCTGCGCACCAGTGCCAGTAAGTAGTCTAGGGCCTCGTTTTCTTTCGGTCTAAAGCTCAGTATGCCTACCAGTGCGCCCTTACGCAGGTCTCGCTGTTCATCTTCCAGGAAGGGTGCTAGGCGAGTTATGACATCGTCGGGTGCCAGGTCAGCGTAGGTCATCAAGGCCTGACCACGCACATGCGAGTCTGTCTCGTTGGTGATGCGCGCAAGGACGTGCTGGGTCAGGGGGTGTATTTTGAGACGTGCAATCCGTTGCAGTGTATCCAGGCGAATCTGTTGATTGTCATGCAGGAGTAGGTCTTTGATGAGTTCAGTGAATTCTGGGTGTTCAATTTCTTCCAGTAGGTTCAGGCAATAAAACACTTCAGAGGGGTAGTCACTACGCAGTCCTTGTTTGATGAGGTCGAGACTCGCGTTGTCTAATTCCTGCAATGAAATTTGGCCAAGCTTACGTTTCTGGATGCTAACGACCAGAGTCGACAGGTACATGCGTCGAATTATCATGCCGAGACTAATCCAGACGATCATGAGTGCGCTGAGGATAAGCAGGAAGTATTTTGGTTCCCACTGCAGATAGTTAGACAGTAGGTAAAGGCAGAGTCCAGCCAGGCCCCCAGACAAAGGATCAATGACGCCTTCTATCAGGGCCGTTCCCTGAATACGTTGCCGGTCGGGCAGTACGTGAAACAGGATAGCGACACTGGGCCGCCAGATGGCCGATTGCAGGATAAATCGCATACCATTGGTGATCACCATCACTGCAAAGATCGCGGTCATGGTAACGCCGCTAATTTCCATCGCACTGACAGCGGTAGAACCGATGCCGACGACAATGGGAAAGGCGATAACGCCAGCCAGAATACCGAAGCGACGTAGAAACGGCGCGAATAGAAATACCATGACAAGCAAGGTGATGAGGCCAATAACGGCGAAAAATTGACCAATGAAAGCGGCGAGTTCATGCTCACTAGGAAATTGTACGGCGGCGTATTTATAGAATGCGACATCGAGAAAGAAGTAGGCGAAAATATAGGCGGCATAACTCACGCCGATCAGCCGCACGTAAGGCATGCGTAGTAGACCGAGTAAGCGGCTGTCGATTTCATCATGTACCAGGTCCGTGGAGGTCAGGCTCAGCTGGCCTTTAAAGCGCATCAGCGTGAGTTGGACTATGGCGAACACGCCTAGCAGCGCCACGGCGGCGACCAGCAACAAGTCTTTTACTTCCATGTAATTTAATAGGAAGGCGACTGACAGACCGCCGACCAACTCTGCGAGGAACTCGCCCGAGCGTGCTATGCCCGACAGGCGTTTGGTTTGACGGACATTCAGCAAGCGTGTCAGTAGGGCGATAAACTGTAAGCTGAACAACATATAGACAATTTCGAAAAACAGCGGCAAACTAAAAATCAATAATCGGTTATCGCTAATGCTGAGTATGCTGGAGAACACCAACAGGCCTGTGAGGATGGTGCCGAGAATCGTAAAAAGATAAGCGCCCACCGAAAAGCCATGGGTCAACCTGTCGATAGCTAGCGTCACAGGAATGCCGGTGATCGCAAGTAAAATTGCCACCAACGCCAACTGCTCCGAATCGAAATTGGCGAGGAACAAGG
>JBLHRT010000172.1:0-6313 GCA_047626255.1 Candidatus Azotimanducaceae bacterium | reverse complement strand
CCGCACACTGCGCCGGCAATAATATCCGACGCGCCACTGATAAATTTAGTCATGCTGTGCACCACAACATCGGCGCCGTAGGCGGCAGGACTGAACATCAATGGGCTGAACGTGTTGTCAATAACCAGCTTTGCACCCACCTCCCGTGCGATGCGCGCCAGCATGGGCACATTGGCTATCCTTAACGTCGGATTGGCAAAGCTCTCTGCAAAGATCACTTGGGTATTGGGCCTGATCGCTGCACGGACTGCCGCCTCATCCCCCGCGTCGACCATGGTCGTGGTGATACCATTTTTGCTGGGCAGAAAGTCATGCATCAACGCATAGGTTCCTCCATAAATGGTGTTGGAAGAGACGATATGATCACCGGTCTGGCAGAGCGCGAGCAATGCCGCTGAAATAGCACCCATACCACTGGCCGTGCAATATGCTGCTTGCACCCCTTCCATAGCCGCCATCTGGCGACCGAGATTGTAGACGGTGGGATTAAAATGTCGGCCATACAGATAGCAGCCACCCTGATCCGGGCTTTTGGCACCGGCGAAAATCTCTGGTACCGTGCCTGGCTCCATCACCGTGAAGGTGGTGCTGGCTTCCACGGACATATTGACGCCGCCATGCTCACCAAATTCATGATGAATCGCTGCCATCGCTTCAATAGGGTCATGCTGAGTCATAAGGACGCTCCGGACGAGTGAGTAGATTGATTTTTTTATTCGCTGTATTACGCGCCACTTTACAGATAATTCTTTATATAAATTTCATCTCGAATATAATTCGTTTTATGACGCCAAATAGAAACCTTGACCGAATAGATATCGAGATAATCGGCCTTTTGCAGAAGGATGCCCGGATATCGAATAAATCCTTGGCAGAAAAAGTCGGGCTTGCGCCGTCGACTTGCCTTATTAGGGTGCAGTCATTAATCGCGAGCGGCGTATTCAGAGGATTTCATGCGGAGCTTGAACCGCAACTGGTCGGTACACGCTTGCAGGCTATTATCTCAATCCGCCTGACAAAGCATACCCGTCACCTGCTGGATGCCTTTCGCGATCATGTACTGACCCTGACCGAGGTCGTACAGCTGTATCATGTTGCCGGCCCTGTCGACTTTAAAGTACATGTCTGGGTCAGAGACGCAGAGCACCTACGCGACCTCACCATGGGCTCTTTCACGTCTCGTGACGAGGTCGAACATATCGAAACGGAACTCATCTTTGAGCATGCCAGAGCAGCGGCGGCACCGGTGCACAATGTCTAGCCAACGTCAGTCTAAAAACAATAGTAGGAGACAGCTATGCAGGATCAGTCGCAGGATCGAGTAGAAGAATTCTGGCAGATCAGGAAGTCGGCAGTGCGCAGCGATACCGGCATGGTCGCCAGCCAGCATCACCTAGCCTCTGATGTCGGCGCTGACGTACTGGCGCGGGGTGGCAATGCCGTCGATGCGGCCATCGCTGCGGGGCTCGCAATCGGCACCGTCGAGCCATGGATGAGCGGCCTCGGCGGCGGTGGCTATACGCTGATCTATCTCGCCAAGGAGAACAAGGTGCACCTCGTGGAATACGGCATGCGCGCGCCTTTCGCCGCCCAAACGCAGGACTATCCCCTGGCACCAGGAGGCGAAAACAGTGCCGATTCATTCAACTGGCCCGCCGTGACTGGCGACACCAATATTCATGGCCCACTGGCAGCGGCGGTGCCGGGCTATGTTAAAGGTGTCTCAGCGGCGCTGGCACAATTTGGTAGCATGGCGTGGCAAGACGTGATTGAACCTGCGTGCCAACTGGCAGAGCGGGGCCTGCCCATTGACTGGTTTAGCGCGAGCAAGATCAACAGCTTTGCCCGGGGACTCAAGCGCTATGACGAAACCCGCCGGGTCTATCTGGCTGATGGCCTGCCGCCCACGGCCAATATAGACGGCAGCATAGCGACGCTTACCCTAGGTGAGCTAGCAAATACTTACCGGCGATTGCAGCGAGACGGCGCTGAAGACTTCTATACCGGCGCCCTAGCAGAAGATATAGCGACAGATCTCGCCGCCGCGGGGTCACGCATAACACGGGATGACCTGCAGGCCTACCAGGCTAAAATCTCCACCAGTACCGCTACGGATTATCGCGGCGCCGCGGTGCACACCGCCGGCCCCATGACAGCAGGGCCGAGCTTGATTCATGCCCTTGAATTACTCACAAGCACGTTGGGTAAGCCAGGCGATACACCTGATCTTCTGACCTTTAAAGCCTACGCTGATGCATTGCTCGAGGCCTATCAATATCGCCTTTCAAACTTAGGTGAAGGAGACGGGGCCGAGACGATGAACCCCACCAACACCACACATATCTGCGTCGCCGACAAAGACGGCAATGTGGTGTCGCACACCCAAACCATCATGTCGGCGTTTGGGTCACGGGTCATGCTGCCGAAAACCGGCGTATTAATGAACAATGGCATGATGTGGTTCGACCCGCGACCTGGCCGCCCCAACGCCGTCGTCGGCGGCCGACATCCATTATGCAATATGTGCCCGGTCATTGTTCAGCAAGCCGACGGCAGCGTGTTCGCGGCAGGCGCCTGTGGTGGCCGGAAGATTTTCCCAGCGATATTTCAGCTAATTTCTTCCATGGTGGATTTTGGCATGTCGGTGGATGACGCCGTGCACCAAGGCCGCATTGACGTTTCTGGCACAGATCTCGTGACGATCATGGCATCATTGGACAACGAGATCATCAACGGCATGACAGCTCACTACCCGCACACCAGCGTCAGAATAAACGGTGTATCACCCAACCTATTTGCCCTGCCGCAGATCATCAACCGGAGCAAAAATGGTCAATACTCAGGGGGTTGCTTTATACCCTCGCCGCACGCGAAAGTATCAGTACCCTGAAGCGAGCACTTACATAAGCACTCAATAGAGACCGACCTCAGTCAGGGTTTCGAGCGCGAATCACTCGAATCTTTTCGATGATAGATAAAAACACCTGGTACAGGTTTGGGTCCAGATGTTCGCCGGCCATTTCATTCATCAAATCGAGGGTCTCCTGCTCAGAGAAACTCTTTTTGTAAACCCGCTTGTGAGACAGTGCACCATAGACATCAATGATAGCGACGATGCGCGCGGTCTCGGGAATATCCAGTCCTTTAAGGCCTCGGGGATAGCCTTCGCCGTTCCACTTTTCATGATGGCAGCCGGCGATATCAGCCGCGCAGTCGAGCATGGAGATACCACTATCACCGAGCATTTCAGCGCCTATCTCAGCATGCCGCTTCATGATTTCAAACTCGCTAGGTGTTAGCTTGTCGGGCTTCAGCAAAATTTTGTCTGAGATACCGATCTTGCCCAGATCGTGCATAGGCGCAGCCAGCGTTATATCGTCTATCCTCGCCTGACTCCAGCCAAGAGCCCTGCCCATCTCAGCCGCATAGAGGCCGATGCGACGAATATGCGAACCGGTTTCCTCGTCGCGAAAACAGGCAGCTGTCACCAAACGTAGCGCAATTTCAGCTTCCCGCAGCTTGATTTGACGGGTGCGACTGAGCACTTCCAATTCTAGCTGCTCCTGGGTCAACAGGTTCTCTCGCGCGATTTGCCGTTGACGGCGCTGGCGATTGAAGTCGTCACCAAGATGCGTTATCTGCAGCAACCATTCGCCCTGCACGTTCAGTGCGATGGCTTCCAGAGGCCACTCGCCCCCTTCTGCGTCTCGTTCAACCCAGGGGCCCGACACTAACTTGCCCAAGGCTTGGCTCTGCCAGAAGACGGCGGCGTCGACCAGAAAATTATCGAGATAGGGCAAGTCATCCGCGGGATTACCCGTGTCGCCCAAGGTAATGGCTGGAGCAAATTGCTGGAACCAGGCGGGGGGGGTTACCAGGCAAGTGAATACCTGACTCTCACCCTCACAGAGCACAGAAAATACCGCGTATTGAAGCTCCGCATAAAAGGCATCAATCACACTCATCTCAGGCTTCACGTTGGCGCTACCTTTTCCATCATCACCTTCAACATCATTTGGCCTTCAACATGGATTGCGCCAAGTTGCCGAACAACACGTCAACATTATTACCAGATTTCGCACTGGTATAGAGTACCGGCAGAATCGACTCAGCTGCCTGCAAATCGGCTTCTGAGACGAGCCAGCTGTCGCGCAAGTCAGCTTTGTTCATCGCTACAATGGCGGGCACCTGGCCCAACAGCGCCTGTGAAGATTCATGAATGGCGAGCGCCGCCACCAGCGTCTGCGGTCGCATGCCATCGGCCACCAAAATGTAGCCAGCAGCGCCGCGCAGGTAGGAGCTGTTGATCTTGCAGTAGTCATCCTCACCTTCCAGATCCCAGATCATGAGCTTGAGGTCTTTGTCGCCAACGCTGAGCACCTTTTTATCAACCTTGACGCCCACTGTGGTGAGGTACTTGTCAGAGAACATGCTCTCGACAAAACGTTGAACAAGGCTCGTTTTACCCACGGAAAACGTTCCCAGCAGACAAATCTTTTTTTGTAACATCAGCGTCTATATCCTCTGATTAGTCGCTCAAGCTAGTCAGCCTGAACATCACCTTACGCTCGCTCGATTCCGCATCCAGACCGGGGAAATCTTGCAGCGACTGGACGACCAATAGCTTGGCGGGTATACCCTGTGCAAGCAGAGCGACATAAAGATTTTCGGCACGCTGCTCAGCGAGTCGCGCATTGAACTGTGCTGTCCCCGTGCCATCCGCAGCACCGAGTATGCGCACAACAGGGGTGCTCCCAAGCGTCTCGCCGAGCACAGCCAAACGCTTGATGGCCAGCGCGAGCGCCGGCACATTAGCCGCACCAGAATTCGGCTCGGCGGCAGACCTGCCAAAATAGAAGGTGGTTGATTCGATCAAGGTCGCCAAACGTTCCATTTCCGCACGCACCGGATCAAGTCTATCAAGCTCGTCAATATTCATCCCGTCGAGACCCGCCACAGAACGCCAGTGCTGCTCCAGCGTACCAACCCAACTAACATTCGCCGCACCGGTGACGACGAGCGTACTGCCTTGCACACTCATGCGAGCACTCACTGGCGGCGCCAGGCGCCTGATCGCCCTGCGCTCGACAATCACAGCCTCCATGGACAGGTAAGGCTCAAACAAAAAGGTTAACCCCAAGGCCCCAATATCCGACTCCGACAACACCTGCTCTGGCGTCTCGGCTAGCCGATCTCGTAGGCCATTAATCAAAAAAAGATCGTCGACCACACGACTGCCCACCACCACGATACCGGGCTCACTCACCAATCGGACCAAGGCGTTTTGCCGGGCATTGTCCAAGGTATAGCTCTGGAACCAGAACCAGAGACCAATACCGCTAAGTAGCGCGATAGACACCAACGCCAACCAGGGAATCGATCTCGGCACATCGCCGTTTTCAGCCTGGTCGCGTCTTTGAACACGCAAACAACTGCGCAGCATTGGCTCAAGATCTTGATAATCGTCCGGATCGCCAGAGTAATCCTGCAAGCGTGAACGGGCTCTCTTATGAACATCCTCAAGCGCCACCTTGAAGGTATTGCGCAGATTCTCTGGCGGCTTGCCTCGCACCACGGCGGCGATCAAGGCCCGCGGGCCGACCTCGATAATGACCTGGAAGTCACTCAGACGCATAGAGCTGAGCCCATCACCCTCGCCGACCGTGAAGGAGTCGAGGATATAGTCTTGAATCGCCGAGAGCATGCCCGACACCATATCAGGGTCTTTGCTGATGGCCATATCGGCCACCAGATGTTGGATCAGCAGACTTGTCTCACGGTGGATCAAGAAGACCTGTTCAACCTGATATTCGAGGGTATTAATTAAGACTATCTCGGCGTAGCTGCGACCCGTACGCCAAGCGTTAAAGCGCCAGCCCAACGACTTTGGCGAGAGGCTTTGCTCGAGCAACTGGTTCATATTCTCGAGCATTTGCGACAGCGTTTCTGAGATAGACTTGCGGATCGCAGGCCCCATGACCGGGTACAACGACTCTGCCAGCGCCTCGGGGTCGGAGGCTATCGATGCCTTGATAGCTGACTCCAAGGTCGGCGCCAGCACTCCAGCCAATGAGTGGTCACGCTGCGATCGCAGACTAATCGCTTCGGTGATGACTGAAGCTAGCCTCATGCTGAACGCCTCAGGGTCGTTCAGGTCCTGCTTGAGAGCCAGCAATTCATCATAGTCTGCACCAAGCAACAGCTGCCGAAGACGAAGCAGATCCTCTGCATCGCCAGCACTGTCTTCATCGGGTCGACTAGATAACGGCATAAGAGATTATCCGTCGGCGACTACTTCGCTGCGTCGTCGCGG
>JBLHRT010000171.1:0-6384 GCA_047626255.1 Candidatus Azotimanducaceae bacterium | reverse complement strand
TCGAGAAATCGCACTAGCGTTTGTATCGAACGTTTAGATAAAGCGTCTAACTAAAGTTTATAAACACGGCTTATAATAAAGCTTCTGACTAGAACGCCGGACTCATACTAATCATCGGCGTAAGAAAAGCGAAGGGCTACGAGATAACGCGAGAGTTTCTTGAGATAGAAAGAAAAATTTTAGTGCAGCTATCCCCAGCGCAGCGCTTTAGTCGTTAGCCCCACAGTCAAAAGCCTCGCAGCACGAACTTGCATCACTTGTCATACTGACCAAGCATACGCACTAAAAGCACAAAACTAACGACCCAGCTGTTTCTCCAGACGCGCAATGGCCTGCTCAGCTTGATCAAGAGCTAAGCCAATACGCTGTCGCAACGTATCGATATCGACTCCCTCACTACTCTTCTTACCCTCCATGTAGCGCGCATACACACCGTGGACGATGGCAGCGGTCTTCCAGCGATTGAAGCCTACATAGAAGTCGAGCATCGTCAGGTCACGGCCAGTTCTCGCAGCATACCTATCCGCAAGATAGGCACGATCAGGAAATCCTGGTACAGAAGTCGGCCCACCGGGGCCCGCGAGTATAGGATCCCCAGGCTCACTCCACTGGTTCAGGGCATAAGCCAAATCAGCTAATGGGTCGCCCAGGGTCGATATCTCCCAGTCGACCACGGCTGCAATGGCGCCATCGGCACCGATCAAGCAGTTATGCAATCCATAGTCACCATGGACCACACGTGCCGGGCCTTGATCAGGCATATTCTCAAGAAAATAGCGCTGCATTTCATGCGCACGAGGGTCATCATATTCTGCTGGACCCGCTGAAGCGGTCCAGGACCGGTACCACGTTTTCAACTGCCGACCGACGTAATTCTCCTTCTTACCCAGCTCGCCCAATCCCAACTCATCTGGGTCGAGGGAATGCAAATCAGCTAATACATCAATAAACGAGTGCGCCAGTACCTCGCGATTCTCTGCAGGGACCCATGCCAGCGTATCGTCCGCGTTATACAGGGGCCGACCATCGATCACGCCCATCACATAGAACCAGGCACCCGTCACATCCGGCGACTCGCAAAAACCCATGGCAGCAGGGACCGGCACTGGCGTTGACCCCAGCGCTGAGATCAATGCCCATTCGCGGGACATATCGTGAGCCTTCGGCAATAACTCGCCCAGCGGCGGTCGCCGAATAACCGCTTCGGTCCCGTCTTCGGACTGAATCAGATACGTCAAATTAGAGTGACCGCCAGGTAGGCGAGACCACGTTAATGGCGGTTGTAACGCAGGAACATGCTCAGCGATCCAGGCCTCTACGGCGGGAATGTCATAGCCTTCATGGGTTTCGGTCATGGCGGTATCTTTCATAGAGAGAAAGGCACAAAGATGAACCAACTGGTCCCTTCATGCAAGCGTGACGTGTCATTAGGACAGGCTTGTCTAACCTGTGACTGATGACGCCACACTGATGTTCAAGGATTGCAGACATCAGCGCAGGTGCTTGATGGCGCGCATTTTCAGAGCATACCGAGAGAACGAGCGAGTCCGCTTTCCGGCTTGTGATGGCGCCAAGGAAAGCCGGAGGGACGACCGAGCCGCGCTGGAGGTATAGGTCGCGGTCTCGTGGCCAGGGGTCGGAGTGCATTAATTATGTACAGCGAAAGCGGCTGTACATAATTATGTACAGCGCCCCCCTCCGATCCTGGCCCTGATCGTTATTTCTCCTCGACACCCATCTTACGGTACTATGACGCCCGTCAATATAACGCCAACCCCGGATAAGCCCTATGTCGAGCCCTTCAAACAACCTCCCAGCGGGCAAAATCTCATGCGCCGAGTTTCTCGAGATGAGCCATCCCGTTGAGACCCTTCAATGGCGCTTACCGGTAGTACCAAAAACCACCGGCGGGCGAGGCTCACTGTTCGGCGGTGTCGGTTTAGCCGCAGGTGTTATCGCCTTACAACAGGCCACGGATAAACCCATCATATGGGCAACAGGGCAGTACCTGTCGATAACCCAGCAACCCGCCATGTTAGACCTAGAGGTTTTGCTGCCTGCTATCGGCCGCAATGTCACCCAGGGGCGCGTGGTGGGTCATCTGGGCGATAAAGAAATTATCACGATTCTCGGCGCTTGCGGTGCCCGCCCCAATGTCGCCCAGGGGATGTGGCAAACCATGCCTGACGCGCCAGCGCCCCATGACTGCGAACCAGTGGCTCACGACCCTGAAACAGACTCACTGCACCTACATGTTGACGTGCGGGTGGCCCGGGGCATGTACGGTTTTTCAGGCACTGGCACGCCCAGTGGTGACGACCGCAGCATGTTATGGGTGCGGATGCCCGAAGTGGAGCACGATGCGGGCGCACTGGCGATTATCGCCGACTATATGCCGTCAGCCCTCGGCAATGCGTTGGGAAACGTGACCTCTTGCACTAGTATCGATAATACGATTCGCTTTGCGAACATGGTCCCCAGCGAGTGGATATTATGCGACAACCGCATTGAGTTTATTGGTAATGGCTTTGGCTACGGCAGCGTAAACATGTGGAGTCAGTCAGGGGAGATGTTGGCTACTGCGAGCCAGTCAATGATCGTCAGAGTACCAGAAACATCGGCGACAGGTTGAATATGGCGCGCTGCAGGCGCGCCTTCCAATTAGGCGCAGAGTAAGACCAGCGCATCGTCACACCACCTCAAAGCAGCTTCTTCCTGACGAATACCCGCCAGCAGCGAAAGGTAGACACCCTTCTTATGCGCCGACAAGGTCTTAGGGTCGGCATAACTGCGACGCTCGATCTTGCGATACAACGCAAGTCGCTCTTCGTGTAACCCCCGACGCTCTTTGATGGCACTGAGCATCGATTCCACCGGCACGCTGCCCATGTTGTACAGTTTGATAAACAACTCGTCTTTGCTGTTACGCCTCGGCGTAGGTGCCAACACCCAAGCTTCCAGCGCCTGCCGGCCAGCGTCAGTGAGAGAATAAACCCGCTTATCGGGCTTACCCATCTGACTCACCTCTTGTACGGCTATCTGACCCTCGGTGTGCAGGCGCTTCAACTCACGATAGATCTGCTGATGAGACGCCTGCCAGAAGAAGCCCAGAGACACGTCGAACTGCTTGGCCAGAGCATAACCAGTGAGGTCTTCCTCGATCAAGGCGGTCAAAATAGCATGAGGCAGTGACATGGGCTTCCATCAATTCGTGTAGCAAGAGAGCATCAGTCTACAGGCCTACGGTAAAAAAACACAAAATTATTATGCAATTAGTTGCATAATAATTTCCTTGTGTGACAATGCACATTCTAAAATTAACAGCTGCCTTCAACAGCTCAATTACTCAGCGTTCAAAAATAGAGGTCTATATGGCAATTCCAGAGGTTATGGTCGGCAGGTTGCGCATCCCCGTGGTCGCGGCACCCTTGTTTATTATCTCAAATCCAGATTTGGTTATTGCCCAGTGCAAAGCCGGGATCGTTGGCTCATTCCCCACATTGAACGCACGACCCATTGAAGTCCTCGACGAATGGCTGGAACGCATCACCACAGAACTCGCGGAGTATGACGCGGCCAACCCTGACAAACCTTCAGCGCCATTCGCGGTCAACCAGATCGTCCATCGCTCGAACAACCGTCTCAACGAGGACATGGACCTGTGTGAGAAATACAAGGTACCCATCGTCATCACCTCACTCGGCGCGCAGAAAGCCATCAATGACCAGGTGCACGGCTGGGGCGGCATCGTGCTGCATGATATTATTAATAACCGATTTGCCAAAAAAGCCATTGAGAAAGGCGCCGATGGCTTAATCGCCGTGGCTGCCGGCGCTGGCGGTCATGCGGGTGCCCTATCACCCTTCGCTCTGATTCAAGAAATTCGCACCTGGTTTGATGGCCCGGTTCTGTTGTCCGGCTCTATTGCCCACGGCGATGCCGTACTGGCAGCACAGGCTATGGGCGCGGATCTGGCCTATATCGGTTCAGCGTTTATCGCCACCGAAGAAGCCAATGCCAACCTGCCCTACAAACAAGCTTTGGTCGATTACTCTGCCAGTGACATTGTCTATACCAACCTGTTCACTGGAGTGCACGGTAACTATCTAGCTCCGTCTATCACCGCGGCGGGCCTCGACCCAGACAACCTGCCCGAGAGTGACCCGTCACAGATGAACTTTGGCTCTGGTGGAGACACTGACGCGAAGGCATGGAAAGATATCTGGGGCTGCGGCCAGGGTATTGGTGCCGTGACCGGTATCGTTTCAGCGGCAGCGTTAGTGGCACGTCTCAGCGATGAATATGCAACAGCCAGGGATCGCCTGCATAAGGTGCAGTTCTAATTGGCAGTCGTTGACTAGCGACGATTTTCAAGAGGCGTACCCACTCAGGGTCGCGCCTCTTTGGAAAACGCCTCGATCAAGCCAACAGATGCCGCGCATGGAATGCTATATGCTCGTCAATAAAGCTGGCAATAAAGAAAAACGAATGGTCATAACCACCCTGCATACGCACTTCAATAGGATAGTTAGCATAGCTCGCCGCTGAAATAAGCCGCTGAGTTTGCAACTGAACTTCAAGAAAGTTATCCGCCGTACCTTGGTCAACAAGCATCGGCAACCGCGGCTCATCTGGCGTGGTCGCAGCCAACAGCGCACAACTGTCATAATCGCCCCACGTACTTCTATCTTCACCCAGATAAAGTCCCAGTGCCTTGCCTCCCCATGGACAATGTAACGGCGAGACGATCGGTGCAAAGGCCGAGACACTACGAAATTTCGTCGGATTTTTCAGCGCTACCGTTAGCGCACCGTGCCCACCCATGGAATGCCCGGAAATCGCTACGCGTTCAACATCAATCGGAAACTGCTGATTAATCAGTGCGGGTAACTCCTGATTCACGTAATCGTACATCTGGTAATGTTGGCGCCAAGGCGCTTGCGTGGCGTTCACATAAAAACCAGCACCCAGCCCGAAATCCCAGCTCGCGTCAGCGTCATCAGGCACCTCATTACCACGCGGGCTGGTATCAGGGCAGACAATAGCGATGCCATGACGGGTGGCCGCAGCCTGAGCGCCGGCCTTAGTGACAAAATTCTCATCCGTACAAGTCAGCCCTGACAGCCAATATAACACCGGTACCTTGCCCTGCTGCGCCTGGGGTGGCAGGAAGATCGAGAACGTCATGTCACAGCCCAACACCTCGGAGCGGTGACTATAGCGAGACTGTTGGCCGCCAAAGCACAAATGACTACCCAAGGGTTGCATCAACTCTTCCACGCTCGATTCCTCCTCATTCAACCTTGCAAGCTCGCATAGTCTTTCTCGAGCTTCTTCAGCTGCTTCTTCGAGACGCCGCCTAGCACGTCTAGTGCATGGCGCAGGCGCGCCCGGCTCATATCCGGACCGATCAACGCCATGGAATCAAACAGAGGGGGTGACACGGGCTTACCAGAAATCGCAACAAATACTGGCCCCAATACGTCCCTGATCTTTAATTGCAAAACCTCAGCAAGATCCACAAACAATTGATTAAGGCTGTCATGCTGCCAGTCGTTAAGGGCCTCACAGCG
This sequence comes from Candidatus Azotimanducaceae bacterium, assembly GCA_047626255.1. Taxonomy (GTDB): domain Bacteria; phylum Pseudomonadota; class Gammaproteobacteria; order Pseudomonadales; family Azotimanducaceae; genus UBA4582. The sequence goes on along the minus strand of JBLHRT010000171.1, from coordinate 811 downwards.
CCAAATAACGAACTGTAGAATACGTTTAATCTCATCAAGTGAGGTATTTTTTGTGTTGAACGCGGTCTCATCAAAGGCTGGCAAACCATCCACCAGAAAGGCCGCCATGGGCGCCACATCAGAAAACACATCAACACGCTCTTTGATCAACGGTATCACTTTAAGCAAGTTATCGCGGTTGTAGGCCCACGCAATCATCTTGTCGGCAAAGGCTTCATCATCAAGATTCTCACGTAACCATCGGCCATTGAGCCACTTCAATTTAGCGACATCAAATACCGGCGCACCCAGAGAAATGCGATTTAAATCGAAACTCGCTACCATCTCATCGAGGGTAAATTTTTCCTCACCATCGGGCATACTCCACCCGAGCATGCCCAAATAATTCAACACCGCCTCGGGCAGAAATCCCATACGCTCGTAAAAACCGATACTCGTCGGATTCTTGCGCTTACTGAGCTTGCTCTTGTCCGGATTACGCAGCAACGGCATATGAATAATTTCGGGCATATCCCAACCGAAATACTGGTACAACAACACATGCTTGGGGGCTGAGTTAATCCACTCTTCACCCCGAATAATATGGGTAATTTCCATCAAGTGGTCATCCACCACCACAGCTAAATGATAGGTTGGGTTGCCGTCTGACTTGAGCAACACCTGCATATCAATCTGCGCCCAGTCGATTTCGATATCGCCACGCAGGCGATCATTGACCACACAAGTGCCACTATCAGGCACCTTCATGCGCACCACATGGCTTTCGCCAGCACGCCGGGCTTGCGCCTCATCCGCCAAAATGTGTGCGCAA
>JBLHRT010000170.1:0-6423 GCA_047626255.1 Candidatus Azotimanducaceae bacterium | reverse complement strand
CAACTTGGAAGCGAGTTTATGCCACCTCTAGACGAAGGCGACCTGATGTATATGCCAACCACCTATCCTGGTATCTCCATCGGTCAGGCACGGCAGTTGCTGCAGCAGACAGACAAGCTCATCAGCACGTTACCCGAGGTGCAAAGTGTGTTTGGTAAGGTGGGTCGCGCCGAGACAGCCACAGATCCGGCACCGCTAACCATGATCGAAACATTCATTGCACTCAAGCCGCGTGACCAATGGCGCCCGGGCGTCACGGTTGATTCACTAAAACGTGAACTCGACCAGCTGGTGAGATTCCCCGGCGTCACCAACGCCTGGGTAATGCCCATCAAGACCCGCATTGATATGCTCGCCACCGGCATCAAGACACCCGTTGGTATCAAGATCGCTGGACCTAGCCTCGATGAAATTGAGGCCATCGGCAAACGTCTAGAAACGCTTCTGCAGGATGTTCCCGGCACCACCTCGGTGTATGCCGAACGTGTCACCGGCGGCCGGTATCTGAAGGTCGATATTCAGCGAGAAAAAGCCGCCCGCTATGGGCTAAACATCGCCGACGTCCAGCTCGTAGTGGCCACCGCGATTGGTGGCACAAATGTATCCCAGTCGGTGGAGGGGCAGGAACGCTATCCCATTAACATTCGCTATCCTCAGGCATTCCGCGACTCGCCTGAACAACTGGAGTTGTTACCGATCATTACGCCCGATGGCAAACGGATTCCCCTGGGTGATGTAGCCAACATATTCATTGAGGACGGCCCACCCGGAATCAAGAGCGAAAACGCCCGGCTCAATGGCTGGGTCTACATTGATATCGACGGCGTTGACGTTGGCAGCTACGTTAAAGAAGCGCAATCTATCGTCGCCGAGCAGCTGGACTTACCACCCCGCTACTCCATCACCTGGGCTGGCCAGTACGAATATATGGAGCGCGCCAGCGAGCGCCTACGATTGATCGTGCCGATCACACTACTGCTAATCATCTTTTTGTTGTATCTGCATTTTCGCCGTTTCGGGGAGATTGCGCTGATCATGCTGACCCTGCCCATCGCGACGGTGGGCGCTGTATGGATGCTTTATCTGCAAGATTTTTATCTATCGGTCGCTGTCGGCGTTGGCTTAATCGCCCTCTGCGGTGTCGCGGTTGAGACCGCTGTGATCATGCTGGCGTACCTGCATCAGTCGTCGCATGTTGGCGATGAACCAACACCCTTTGATGACGACCTTCTGCGGCAGGCCATACTGAAGGGCGCCAGCCGCCGTGTCCGACCCGTGATGATGACGGCGCTGGCCACCATCGGCGGACTGCTACCTGTCATTCTCGGCGAGGGTACTGGCTCGGAGGTGATGACACGTATTGCCACGCCCATGTTCGGCGGCATGATCACGGCCGTACTACTGACGCTTTATGTGATACCCGTGAGCTACTTTCAGTTAGAGAGATTTCGCGCTCGGCGCCTACACAATCAAGCGCCAGCTCAAAACAGTAACGCTGTAACACAGGCGTAGGGGAACTCATGGGTGCAGCCGCAGCGTCTGCAAAAACAGGCGTGTTGTGGCTGTATTGATGCAGGCGATGAAGGAGAAGGAAGGCGCTATCCGTTGGGCCGCGCCGCAGAACGAAAAGCCGCCTTCTTACTGGACGGGCGTAACAGATGGGCTGACTAGACGGGCTGACTAGACGGGCTAGCTCGACAGCTTGAGGTAAACAAAAGCAATGAGTGCGATGTGTTCGTTATCTTCGAGAGGCAAAAACTCAATACCGTAATGCACCTCTCGCTCAGCGCGTGAATCGTCGATCACTTCGTCAGCCTTCGGTTTGATTTTCAGTCTAGCTCGCAAGATGCTTGGTACTTTCAATATCCGGGGTATGCCGCTGATATCCAATTGCAGCGCCAACCCAATCTCATCGCCTAGCTTGCCAATCCGCATAGGTGCCACTAGCAGGGCGCCGGTCTCACTAATATCTAACAAATGACAAGGTATCTCTTTACCCCGATCGCCAATAGAATTGTTGATCAAGATGCCATCGACCCGTGCTTCAACCCGCGCCGCCTTACGAACATTGTTGATGATCCAATCACTCGGATAACGCACATGAATGTGCGGGTACGGCAGGCGCTGAACGCTTAGCACTTCAGTAACAAAGGCCCAAGCTATACCATTCTCCATCATACGAATAGTGAGCACCTGACCCGGCCTGACAGGAATCAAACGATTATTCTTGGCCGGTACCGTGGTAATGATCGAACGGCCTTCAAGATAACCAATTAGGCGCACACGAGAGCGATCCGGATCGCTGCCGAACTGCACTTGGAGGGAGTCACCAAACTTGAGGCGCAAATCACTCAATTCTGCCAATTCAACCGCTTGAGGCGATTCAACCGATTGAGCCGATTCAACCGATTCAACCGATTGAGGCAATTGAGGCGCGGCGGGGGGTTTATCCATGATTAAGGTCTATCTTCGTGTAAGCGGTAAATATGGCGAGCATTACTCTATTTGCTTGCCTCTGAGAAAAAGCTATCCAGACGAGCCTTCAATACAGACTATCAAAACAGTCCTTCAAGTCAATCTATCAAGTCAATCTATCAAGTCAATCCGTCAAAATAGCACATCAAGTCAGTCAAACAAGGCTGTTCGCCGCGTTCGGCCTGTAAGGCCAACGTTCTGGACCGCGCATTTTGCAATCGATCACCCTCAGCCCATTGTTGCCGACGCCAGGTATCCCAGCGCTCGCGCTCAGCATCGCTTAGGGTGTCTGGGTAGTTTCTGGCCCGGTATCGAAACAGCATTTCCGGCAGCCGCGGGTCCTGAAATCGTCCCGCAAACTGCGCCAAATCATGGGGACCGGCCTGGCGCACCTCGTCCATCACTTGTCGGTCTGCCGTGCTGAAAAAGTCTCCTTGATAGAGCATCAGGTCTGGGTCATCTATTGGGGCAAAGTTCGAGCGGCTAAAAGCCTCAGTGATTTTCTCGACAATACCACTGGCCCGTTGCAACAGGCGCATGTTCGCCACACAGGCCGCCACATCAATACCCAATACCTCAGCCCTGCCTTGCAAGGTTGCCAGAGGTGCTATCGCCGGACAGCGGTTAACATGGATTGTCTTTAGCGCAATACGCGTCATCCCGCTCTGCTCCAAGGCCGCTTTAGTACTGAAGACTCTCTGATAGAGGGCCTCGGGGCCCACATCTATAAGCTCGCTCGGGTCAGCGCTCAAGTCAACGCAGATCACGCCGTTCGGATTCGTTGGATGGGCGCACAGGGGTAACACCACGGCCAAGCAGCCACTCGTCGCCGGATACATCGACGAGACATGCACAATGGCTGATTTACCCAGGGGATAGAGCTGTTCTCGCACCACCGGCTTGCGCCGCAGATTAAACAGATAGTCATACAGCTTGCCCTGCGCCTGACGCAGCTTGCGCGTGACATCGATAGTCGCCTTAACATCCGCGACCGCGTCATGGGCATTGGCATGCCCTACTTGATTCGCCTCGGTCAGCATCTCCAGCCGAAAAGAAGGCACGCCAGGAGCACTCTCTGGCCACTGCAGACCCTCGGGGCGCAGGGCATGGGCCATGCGAAACAGATCGATCACATCCCAGCGGGAATTACCCCCCTGCCACTCACGTGCATACGGATCGAGAAAATTGCGGTACAGCGTATTGCGGGTAAATTCATCGTCAAAGCGAATGCTATTAAAACCACTAACACAGGTGCCCGGCTCAGCAAATTGTGCGCCAATTTGGGCAATAAACTCCGTTTCGCGCAGACCGCGCTGGGGTAGTTCCGTCATATGAATGCCCGTCACCAAAATAGCATCAGGACTCGGCACGACATCATCACCCGGATAACAATAGATATTGAGCGGCTCGCCGAGTACGTTAAGGTCGAGATCAGTACGAATACCTGCAAACTGGATCGCCCGATCACGCCCTGAGTCAATGCCGGTGGTTTCGAAGTCATACCAATAGATAGTTTCTGCCATGCCGTGATTTTCTCACAGAGGGGGATCATTTGCCAAAGCCTCAATTTCGTCCAGCATCTTTGTCCTCTTAGCTGGGCCGCCAGGGTCACGCTGCGCGATCGTCTACGTGATCCTGGCGACATGCTTGGTTCTACCCGAATATATGTATAATCAACCGCGATAATCGCTGGAATAATAGGTAACTGCTTTTGATCAACCCTGGTGCACGCAAGAATCTGTGGTTACTGCTCGGACCCGCAGCGGGTGCCCTCGTCTTTTTTTTTCTTAGCTTCAGTGGCTGGGATGTCAAAGCCTGTTGGACAGGCGCTATTACCACCGTCTGTGCCGTCTGGTGGATATTTGAACCTATCCCTATTCCCGCCACGTCACTGCTACCACTGGCGCTGCTACCCGTATTTGGCGTATTAACAGCCAGCGAGGTGGGTTCAGCTTATGGTAGCCCCTTGGTACTGCTGTTGATGGGCGGCTTTATCCTCTCCACGGCTATGGAGAAGAGTGGCGCCCACCGGCGCGTGGCGCTCAACATGGTTAACCTGTTCGGTGGCAGCAGCAGCAAGCGACTCGTCTTCGGCTTCATGGCCGCCTCAGCCGTACTGAGCATGTGGATCTCCAACACTGCCACAACACTGATGCTACTGCCGGTGGCACTGGCGGTAATCGAGCGCTCTGATGACCCAGCACTACCAACCCCATTGTTGCTCGGAATCGCCTATGCAGCAAGCGTCGGCGGCGTAGGCACCCCCATTGGCACACCACCGAACCTCATTTTCCGCGAGATTTACCAGCAATATACAGGCGCTGAAATCGGGTTTTTCACCTGGATGAGTTGGGGACTGCCGGTCGTGTTGTTACTGGTGCCCATGATAGGCCTGTGGCTGACACGCAACCTCACACATCAAGGGCGAGTGGCAATGCCCAGTGTCGGCGCTTGGCAATCGGAAGAACGTCGGGTATTCATCGTCTTCAGCCTGACCGCTATCGCCTGGATGACCCGAGGCCAACCCTTTGGTGGCTGGAGTGATTGGCTGAACCTACCCGGCGCGAATGACGCCAGCGTCGCCCTAGTGGCGGTGGTCGCTATGTTTCTGGTACCCGACGGCGAAGGTAAGGGTAACAAACTGCTCGACTGGGAAACCGCCGTCAAGATCCCCTGGGGCATGCTGATCTTATTTGGCGGTGGCATAGCTATTGCCAAGGGCTTCGTGGTCTCAGGTCTAAGTGCCGCCTTGGGCGAAGCCTTGTCTGGTATTGCCGGTTGGCACATTCTCTTTATGATGGCGACCATCTGTATGACCATCACTTTTCTCACCGAGATGACCAGCAATACCGCCACGACCAGCCTGATGATGCCGATTCTCGCGGCGGCCGCTGTCGCCACCGGCATGGAACCTGCGTTGCTCATGGTACCTGCGGCCATGAGCGCCAGTTGCGCCTTCATGTTGCCCGTCGCAACGGCGCCCAACACCATCATGTTCAGTACCGGGCGTTTCACTACCAGCACAATGGCACGTGAGGGTTTTGTGCTCAACCTAATCGGCGTCGTGGTCATCACCGGAGTCTGCGCGACCCTATTGTAGCGTTGGCATACGACCCATCGCCCGGACTGCTATAGCGCGGGATTGCAAACCTGAGTAATACGCGTGGCTTGCTGTTCGCCATGCACTTGAGGGTCTGTCATCAAGGACCCTAGACACTCGTCTCGATATCCCTGGTCTGCTTCCGCCAGGCGTTCAACCGCCGCAAAAAAATCCGGCAGCTGTCCGTCAAGGCTCGCAAGCAAACGCTCAAACGCGGGCACCCAACCATTGTAATCAGCCACTGCACCGAGCCTAGCATTGTTAATATCCGCAGCCATCCAACCTCGAAATGGGCCCGGCGTGCCCCACTGTTCCGCGAGCGTCTGATAGTCGCGTCGCAAGCGCTCAATGAGGGCGGCCTTACGTTGGCGCTTATCTGAATCATCTATTTCTAGGGTATAAACCTGCGCCAGCGCCTCGCGAGTCCCTATGATCAAGTCAATGACGTCACCGCGACGCTGGGTCGTTAGCAGGTAGTCAGTGTAGGCACCCTGCTCAACCTGCAATGGCAGCCACTGGCGCAGACCATAACGCGCAACGGTGGTGGCAAAACTTTCATTGAAGCGCGTATCACCTGGAATATAGATCACTTTATGCGCCAGCTCGTGAAACAACAGCGCTGCCAGTGCCGTATCGTCACGCTCAACAAACGTACTAAGAATAGGGTCAGCAAACCAGCCCAGCGTTGAGTAGGCGGCGACGCCACCGTAAAACGTATCACTACCTTGCGCCGCCAGTGTCTTCGCTAGCGCTGCGGCGGGTGCCTTTGAAAAGAACCCCTTGTAGCTCACGCAACCAGCGATCGGATAACAAAATGTATTCATGGTTAAAGAGAATTCAGGCGCAGC
>JBLHRT010000169.1:0-6424 GCA_047626255.1 Candidatus Azotimanducaceae bacterium | reverse complement strand
GACAGGCCCACCACTGAAGGCGGCAAACGTATTCCAGTTACCTGAGCCAATGGCCACATAACTTTTGCCGTTGACCTGATACACCACGGGTTGGCTGCGCACGCCGCCACCCATCTTGAATTTCCATAACTCCTCACCTGTACGACTATCCAATGCAATTGCGTGGCCGGACTGGTTACCGGTGAAGATGACACCACCCTCGGTAGAGGCGACGCCACCCATCATGGGATCTTCATCCTTATAGCGCCAGCGAACCTCACCGGTGTTGTAGTCAATCGCCGACAGATGACCGTAAGACTTACCCGCCTCAACGTCCAGCAGCACCGGCATTCCAGCCATATAAGCCTGGCCAGGAATATACACATCCAAGCCCTTCTGATAAGCCTGGCAGGCTTCGATGCTCGGAATATAAGCCAGACCCAGTTTCGGATTCAACGCGCCACTCCAGGCACCATTCATACCACCCAGGTTGCTCGGGCAAGTACGAAAGTCATTGTCCTCGCTAGGCATCGCCGCAGGATTAACAATCGGTCGACCGGTCTCATCGATTGTCGCCCAGTTAAGTTGCTCGATATAGGGTTTGGCATCCATGAAGGTACCGGTCTCTCGATCGAGTATGTAGAAATAGCCGTTACGGTTAGCCTGCACAATGGCCTTCACATCGCGTCCGTCACGACGGATATCCACTAGGAATATTTGCGTATTGCCGTCATAGTCCCAAACGTCATGAGGCGTGAACTGGAAATACCACTTCTGCTTACCGGTCGCTGGGTCAAGGGCTAAGATACTGTTCGAAAACAGGTTATCGCCTGCTCGCTTATCACCGTTCCAATCTGGCGATGGGTTACCCGTGGTCCAGTACAGTGTGTCCGTGTCAGGATCGTAGGCGCCACTGGTCCAGGCTGGTGCACCACCCGTTTTGTATGATTCTCCGGCCCAGGTCTCAACGCCCGGCTCACCCGTGTCGGGTACCGTGTAGTGTCTCCAGCGCAACTCGCCCGTTTTTACATCATAGGCATCAAAGAAACCACGAACGCCAAATTCGCCACCGGCAATACCGATAATTGCCAAGTCACCTACGACCATAGGCATGGACGTCGCGCTGTGGCCAAGATCATAAGGGGCAATCTCTTTCTGCCAGACAATCTCGCCTGACAGGCGATCAAAGGCAATAATCTTCGAATCCAGCGTCGCCATAATCACCACGTCACCGCTGATAGCAACACCACGATTCACGGGACCACAACACAGTCGCAGGTCTTCTGGATATTGATGATCATAGCGCCAGTAGAGCTCACCCGTTTCTGGGTTAAGCGCAAACAGACGGTTGTAGGACGAACTGACGTACATAATACCGTCATAAATCGTTGGGCTGACTTCAAACTGGCCCAGGGTGCCTGTGGGAAAAGCCCAGGCAACTTCCAGATTTTGCACAGTATCCGGGTTCAGGTCTGTCACAGGGCTGTGACGCGTGTTGCTGTAATCACCGCCATAAAGCAGCCAATTCGCGGTATCGCTAAGGCCCCCGAGCAGGTCTTCCTGGGTGACTGGACCCTTACCATTGCCAACAGGCAAAGCATTAGTCCAGTGGGTCGGTAACTCCGGTAACGCCTCGGCCTCGGCATCCATCACGCCTTGAGGCCCCTCTTCGGCAACACTGGGCGCAGCCGCTTGTTCCGGTTGGGAGCAGCCTGCGATGGCAACTAACGCGGCCGCCAGCAAGAATCGATTGAATTGATTGAACATGGCTGCTCCTCTCTTTTTTGCATCGATCATAGGTTATATAGGCTCCGGCACCCGCTTACAGAGGCTAGGCTGGCCTAGCGCAGACTGCCTGAGTCAATCAGCGTTCAGCGATTTGACACTAAGGCTACGCGACCTTCGTTGTCTTGCCCGGGTTGCTGTATTGCAGCACATCATCATCGAGCTCTGCCATCGGCAAAATATCCTTCTCGGCGTAGTAATCCTGACTATTCACCCAGGGGCCTGCATCACTCTGCCGTGGCAGGCATCCCACGCCACGACGAATATAGCCGGGCGCAAAATCTTCCGGGTCGAAATAGGCTTTACCATTCATACCATCGTCTTCGGCACGCAAACGTGGGGTGACCTGACGCACCTTGTTCGCATCCATATGATTCAACAGCCGGCAGATATAATGACCTATCATGTCTGAGCGCATGGTCCAGGAGGTCCGAATATAGCCAAAAATCCAGGCAAGGTTGGGCACGTTCGACACCATGACGCCACGATAAGTCCATTGATCTGGCAGACTCACCGGCGTACCGTCCACGTCGAAGGCGATATTACCTAGACCGCACAACTCGATGCCGGTAGCACTGACGATAATGTCGGCTTCAAGCACTTCACCGGACTTCAGCAATATGCCATTTTCCACAAAGCGCTCGATATGGTCCGTGACCACTGACGCCTTGCCGGATTTGATGGCGGCGAACATGTCACCGTCGGGTAGCAGACACAGTCGTTCTTTCCAGGGGTCATAGCTGGGGGTGAAATGCGTGCCAACATCAAAATCTTCCGGTAACTGCTCTGCCACTGCCGCGATTAACTCGGCTTTTGTGTCGGCCGGTTCAGCCATCGAGCGCGCCGTTACATCAGCGCCAAAGGCCAGCGCTTGACGCCGCTTGATGCCATGAATCCAGTCAAGGGGCACGTCTAGTTCGCGAAGCTCTTCGATCATCGGTTCCTCAGCCGTGTTGTCCACCGACATGTAGTAACTCGGCGAGCGTTGCAACTGGGTGACGTGCGCTGCCTTTTCGGCAACGGCTGGAATAATGGTAGCCGCCGTGGCGCCTGAGCCAATAACAACCATACGCTTGCCCGTGTAATCAAGCTCCTCAGGCCATTGTTGCGGATGAATCACCGTTCCCTTAAATATCTCTTCGTCGGGGAAATCGGGTTTGTAACCGCCCGCATAATCATAGTAACCCTGGCACATAAACAGAAAATTGCCGGTAACGCGCACTGTCTCGCCGTCACCATCCGTAGAGTCTACCTGCCAGCAGGCATGTTCGGTTGACCAGGAGGCCGTGTTAACCCAGTGATTAAAGCGAATCTTTGATCGAATATCATTCTCATCAACGACCTCATTGAGATAGCGGAGAATTTCCTCCGCCGTCGCAATGGGTTGACCATGCCAAGGTTTAAAGTCATAACCGAAGGTATACAAGTCGCTGTCGGAACGAATACCGGGGTACTTAAACAAATCCCAGGTACCCCCAATTTTGTCGCGCCCTTCGAGAATAACAAAGTCTTTCTGAGCGCTTTCTCGCTGCAAATGGCAGGCTGAACCGATGCCGGATATGCCTGCACCAACGATGATGACGTCATGATGTTCGGTTTTCATAGGTAATAACCTCTGCTGACAATTGAAACTTTATGCCAGCACTCTGTGGCACCCGTCGAACAGCGGATTAGCCCCGCCGTCTTCCGCTATATGCCCTAAACTAAAACACGTATCATAGTGGACTGCAACCTAGCGCCTACTCACACTCAATCAAGCTCAACCGCCGAGACCCTTGCTTATGCGGCCTACCACACTGACAAAACACCGTTCTTTGGTTCTGACACTGCTCGCCCTGATCAGCCTGCTGGGTACAAGCCAGCATCTTCACGCTGACGGCCCCACCCAGATGTGGCCCGGCGCCATCTACTCGCCAACGATCCCCACCTTTCAAGACGTACTGGGCTACGCTGTTGGTGAGCGCATCACCACACATGGCGATATGCTGCGTTACTTTGATGCCCTGGCTGACGCGGCGCCGACGCACATCAAGGTCATGGAATATGGGCGCACTTGGGAAGGTCGGCGACTGATCTACGCGGCGATTGGCAGCCAAGACAATATCAAGAACCTAGACACGTTCGCTGCCAATATGCAGCGCCTGGCTGACCCGCGCATCACCAACACCGCCACTGCTAATGCCCTGAAGGCTAAACTGCCCGCTTCGGTGTGGCTCGCCTACGGCGTACACGGCAACGAGATCAGCAGCACCGACGCAGCGATGATGACCGCCTATCATATGCTTGCGGCTCCCGAGGATCTCATCAACCAGAGGATCCGCAGTAACGTCCTCGTCTTTATTGATCCGTTACAGAATCCTGACGGTCGCGAGCGCTTTACCAGTCGCTATTACGCAACCGTTGGCCTGCAAGATAGCCCCGATCGACTGAGCGCCGAGCACAACGAACCCTGGCCCAGCGGCCGCACCAACCATTACCTGTTTGATATGAACCGCGACTGGCTCGCCATGACTCAGCCCGAAACACAGGGACGGGTACGCGTGATCAATCACTACAAACCACTGGTGGTCATCGACCTGCATGAAATGGGTGGTGATTCCTCCTACTACTTCGCCCCCGCGGCTCAGCCCTTCAATCCTCATATAACCGACAGGCAATTGGCCAACATGGCGTTGATCGGCCGCAACCAAGGTCGCCACTTCGACCGCTTTGGTTTTGACTATTTCACCCGAGAAATCTACGACGCCTTTTATCCGGGATATGGCGACAGCTGGCCAACCTTTTACGGCGCCGCGGCCTCAACCTATGAAGTCGCATCGGCACGAGGCGCGCACTTTCGCAAGGCCAGTGGCGAAATTCTGACCTTTGCCGACACCGTACAACGACACTTCGTGGCATCAATCTCCACCGCAGAGGCTACCGCAGACAATCGACAGCGCCTGCTCAGCGACTTTTATGACTATCAGCTCAGCGCTATTGCCAGCGGTCAAGCTAACAAGAAACAGCGTTACTTTGTCCTGCCTAACCGTCGCGACCGTGCCGGCAATGATCGCCTTGCTAGCCTTATGACAGACCACGGTGTTGAGGTTTGGCAGGCGCAAGTTGACTTCAAGGCCTGCGGTAAGCGTTATGATGCTGGTACCCGCTATATTGACACCGCCCAACCCAGAGGACGGTTCGCCACGACAACCCTGCTTCCGCAGGTGGATATGAGCCCGACATTCATCGCCGAGCAAGAGCGTCGGCGGGCGCGCAAGTTAGATGATGAAATCTACGATGTCACCGCCTGGTCTCTGCCACTTATGTTTAATTTGGACGTCGACAATTGCGGCAAACTACCCGCGTTGCGTGCGCTGCTGTTTACTGATGCACAACGACAGGTGGGCCAGGTATTCAATGCCGACGCGGCCGTCGCCTATCTCATCCCGTGGGGCGATATGAGTGCGGGTCGCTTCCTAACAGCAGCACTACGCACGGGATTAACCATCAAGAGTGCTGACAAAGCATTCCAGCTAGCTGATCAAACACGCTATTCCGCTGGTACACTGATTGTTGAGCACCGACGCAACAACGATGACGTGAGTGAGATCATTAGTCAGCTGGCGGCACAAACCGGCGCGCAAGTCACCGGCGTCGACAGCAGTTGGGTCACCCAAGGACCCAGTTTCGGTAGTCATCATACGGTAACACTGACGGCACCAAAGATTGCGATGGCCTGGGACTCGCCCACCAACACGCTGAGCGCAGGCAACACCCGGTTTGTTATCGAGCGCCAATTTAACTATCCCGTCACGGCGATTCGCACCAAAACACTTAAAACTGCCGACCTGAAGCACTATGACGTACTTATTTTGCCCGCTGGAAATTATGCCAGCACGCTGGGCGATAGAGGCCGCGACAACCTAAAAGTCTGGGTCAAGCGTGGCGGTGTACTCATCACAATGGGCAGCGCCACAGCCTACGCCACCGAAGCCGGCCTAGTAGCGCTAAGCCGGGAAGCAGCCTACCGAGAAGAACCGTTAGGCACCAGTAGCGACGAGACCGATCCGGCAGAAACCATTGAAGGTATCCTGCTCAGCAGTCGAGCGGCCATGATAACCAATACGGCCAACCAAAAATCAGACCCAGACCATGTCCCTGGCGTACTTGCCCATGTCAGCGTAGACACGGAGCACTGGCTTAGCGCCGGCGTTAACGAGAGTATAGTGGGACTGATCACCGGTGGTGATATTTATGCCCCGATCAAGCTCACAGACGGCAACAACATCGCGTGGTTCAAAGCAGAGCAGGACCTACTCGCCAGCGGTTATCTGTGGCCAGAAAGTCAACGCCAACTAGCCTTCAAACCTTTTGTCGTACAACAAGACCAAGGGCGCGGCATGGTCATTAGCTTTACTCAAGAACCGGCCTATCGCGCTTATATGGATGGCTTGAATGTACTGCTGATGAACACGATCTTCCGCGGTGCTGCGCACGCCACGCCAATGCGTTAAAACACGAGACAGGTGCGCTTGCGATTAGCCACCTCGGTAGCTTTGGACAGCAAGGTCGCCAGACCTGGCACACCGCCGTTGACTCGGAAGGGAGTCGGGCGGGCCGCTATGAGCTGCCAAACTGATGGTATTTCATCAACATGAACAGGCTCATGATCCTTGGATGA